>NZ_CP040518.1:2005000-2305000 GCF_005848555.1 Blautia sp. SC05B48
CGGAAGCACTGGAAGTGGCAAAAAAGAATGCCGGTATTCTAAAGGTGGAGAACCGGGCGGACTTTGTGGAAAGCGATCTGTTCTCGGCACCGTATTTTTGTGAAAAAGGTGGAAAAGATAGTGGGAAATATGATATCCTTATTTCAAACCCGCCTTATATCGCAACAGAAGAAATTGAAACACTGATGGAAGAAGTCCGCCTCCATGATCCGAGGAAGGCACTTGACGGAATGGAAGACGGGCTTTATTTTTACAGAAAGATCACCGCAGAAGCCGGAAGGTACCTGAAACCGGGCGGATGGCTTCTATATGAGATCGGCTGCACCCAGGGGGAGGCGGTCAGTACAATGATGAAAGCAGCCGGTTTTACCGGGGTTCAGATCGTAAAGGATCTGCCGGGCCTTGACCGTGTGGTGCTTGGACAGAAACAGGAGGAAATACATGTTTGATAAACTGGATGATCTGCTGGTACGTTTTGAAGAGCTTCTCAATGAGCTGGGAGAACCGGGAGTAACCGACGATCCGGCACATTTTCAGAAGTTGATGAAGGAACAGAGCGACCTGCAGCCAATCGTTGAAGCATATAAAGAATATAAGAAAAACAAGGAAACCATCGAGGACAGTCTTTCCATGCTGGAGAGCGAGAAGGACGAAGAGATGCGTGAGATGTTGAAGGAAGAGCTTTCCGATGCAAAAAAGAGAGTGGAGGAGCTGGAGCATGAGCTGAAGATCCTTCTTCTTCCGAAGGACCCTAACGACAGCAAGAACGTTATCGTTGAGATCCGTGGAGGTGCAGGCGGTGATGAGGCAGCACTTTTTGCAGCAGAGATTTATCGTATGTATGTGAAATACGCGGAGTCCCGCCGCTGGAAAACCGAGATGCTCAGCCTCAATGAGAACGGCATCGGCGGCTTCAAGGAGGTTACCTTCATGATCAAAGGTGAGGGTGCATATTCCAGACTGAAATACGAAAGCGGTGTTCACCGTGTACAGCGAGTACCGGAGACAGAGTCCGGCGGAAGGATCCATACCTCTACCTGTACGGTAGCGATCATGCCGGAGGCGGAAGAAATTGATTTCCATCTGGATCTCAATGAGTGTAAATTCGATGTGTTCCGTGCATCCGGAAACGGTGGTCAGTGTGTCAACACCACAGACTCCGCAGTACGTCTTACTCATATCCCTACAGGAATCGTGATTTCCTGCCAGGATGAGAAGTCTCAGCTTAAGAACAAGGATAAAGCACTTCGTGTGCTCCGTTCCCGTCTGTATGAGATGGAGCTTGCAAAACAGCATGACGCTGAGGCAGAGGCAAGGAGAAGTCAGATCGGTACAGGCGACCGCTCCGAGAAGATCCGTACCTATAACTTCCCTCAGGGACGTGTAACAGACCACAGGATCAAGCTTACCCTTCACCGTCTTGAGAATATCCTTAACGGAGATCTGGATGAGATCATTGACAGTCTGATCGCAGCAGACCAGGCAGTGAAGCTGACAAAGCTGAATGAACAGGAGTAAGCGCTGATTACAGCTACAGAGTTCAAAAAATTATAATAAATCAGGAGGAAACGAAAATGAAAAAGACAGCATTGGTGATCATGGCAGCCGGTATCGGCAGTCGTTTTGGAAAAGGAATCAAGCAGCTTGCACCGGTAGGCCCGAAGGGCGAGATCATTATGGACTATTCCATCCATGATGCACTGGAGGCAGGATTCAACAAGGTCGTATTTATCATCCGCAAAGACCTTGAAGATGAATTCAAAAAGGTAATCGGAGATCGTATCTCCAAAATTACAGAAGTTGCTTATGCATTCCAGGAGATCGACGATCTTCCGGGCGATTTTACAAAACCGGCAGACCGTACCAAACCATGGGGAACCGGACACGCTGTGTTGGCAGCAAAGAAAGTCCTTTCCGAGCCATTCGCTGTTATCAATGCAGATGACTACTATGGAAAAGAAGCCTACGTAAAGGTGCATGACTACCTGGTACAGGATCATCCGCAGGATGGCCCGATGCACATCTGCATGGCAGGTTTCCGCCTTGGAAATACATTAAGTGATAACGGAAGCGTCACAAGAGGAGTGTGCCATATTGAGGACGGCAAGCTTGTAGGCGTTACAGAGACACATAACATCTTCAAGACAGCAGACGGCGCAGAGACAAGAAATGACGATGGTACAGCAGAAACACTGGATACAAAGAGCCTTGTTTCCATGAATATGTGGGGACTGACACCGGAATTTATGGAGATCCTTGAGAAAGGCTTCGTTGAGTTCCTTGGTGGGATCAAAGAGGGAGACATCAAAAAAGAGTATCTTCTTCCTGAGCTTATCGACCAGCTGATCCATTCCGGAAAAGCAGCGGTAGATGTTCTTGAGACAAAGGACGAGTGGTTCGGTGTTACTTATCAGGAGGATAAGGCATCTGTACAGGCTGCATTCAAAAAGCTTACAGATGACGGCGTTTATCCGGAAGGACTGTATCAGTAATAAAGGAGAACATTATGGGTAAATATTTCGGAACAGATGGTTTTCGTGGTGAAGCAAATGTAAAACTTACGGCAGATCATGCATTTCGCGTGGGACGTTATCTCGGCTGGTATTATGGCAGAGATCACAAGGCGAAGATCGTGATCGGCAAGGATACAAGAAGAAGCAGCTACATGTTTGAGTATGCCCTTGCGGCAGGACTTACCGCATCCGGCGCAGATGCCTATCTGCTTCATGTAACCACAACTCCAAGTGTATCCTATGTGGTACGTACAGAAGATTTTGACTGCGGTATCATGATTTCCGCAAGCCATAATCCGTTTAATGATAATGGGATCAAGGTCCTTAATGAGAACGGGCAGAAGATTTCCGCAGATATTGAAGCACGTATTGAGGCATATCTGGACGGTGAGATTGAGGAACTTCCGCTGGCAACCGGAGAAGATATCGGCTGTACTGTGGATTTTGCATCCGGAAGAAATCGTTATATCGGACATCTAATCTCTATCCCATGCCATGATTTCAAAAATATCAAGGTTGGACTGGATTGCTCCAACGGAAGCTCATCCGCCATTGCCAAGAGTGTTTTTGACGCACTTCGTGCAAAAACCTATGTGATCAACAATGAGCCAAACGGAACCAACATCAACCGTGGCTGCGGTTCCACACACATTGAAGTTCTGAGACAGTTCGTGGTAGATAAAGGTCTGGATATCGGTTTTGCATATGATGGTGACGCAGACCGCTGTATCGCCGTAGACCACCGCGGAAACATCATTGACGGTGACAAGATCATGTATGTGTGCGGCAAATATTTAAGAGAGAAAGGCCAGCTCAACGGAAATACAGTTGTAACAACCGTTATGTCCAATCTTGGTCTTTACAAGTCTCTGGAGCGTGAAGGCATCGACTATGAGCAGACAGCAGTTGGTGATAAATACGTTGCCGAGAACATGATGGAAAACAATTACAGTATCGGTGGTGAACAGTCCGGACATATCATCTTCAGCCGCTATTCCGCTACCGGTGACGGGATCCTGACTTCTCTTATGATCATGGAGGCATGTGTGGATCAGAAGGCCACACTCTGTGATCTTGCAAAGGAGATGAAGGTTTATCCGCAGCTTCTCAGGAATGTGCGTGTTTCCGACAAGAAAACAGCACTGGAGAACGAAAAGGTAAAAGCAGCCATTGAGGCAGCTGCGGAGGCACTTGGCGATGACGGACGTATCCTGGTACGTGAGAGCGGTACAGAGCCGCTGATCCGTGTTATGGTAGAAGCGGGAACGGATGATCTTTGCCATAAATATGTGGACAGTGTTGTTGATGTGATGGAAGCCGAAGGGCTTGTTGTAGAATAAGGAATTCCATGAAAAAAACAAAGACCGTATTGATTCTTGCAGCTGTTACAGGAGTTTTGCTTCTGGGCGGCTGCGGCAGTGAAAAAACAAAAATATATGAACAGGCCGGAAAGGATCTTTCCCAGGGAAGCTACAAGTATGCCCTGGAGGAGTACCAGAGCTCTATCCAGAACGGAGTGAAGCTGGCACAGTCCTATCGTGGGGCAGGTATCGCAAGCCTGCGTCTTGGCAAATATGAGGATGCGGTGAATAGCTTCACGGAAGCTCTGAACTGCGATAAAGTAAGCAAAAGCCTTCGTAAGGATATCCTGTCCTATCGGGCTACTGCAGAGCTGAAGTCTGGAAAATACGAGGATGCCATGGCAGACTGTCAGACACTTGGAGAAGATTTTTCCATGGATGCAGGCAGTTATTTCCTCACCGGAAAGGTTGCCCTTGCCATGGATTCCTACGAAGAAGCTGCATCTAACTTCAAACAGGCTTATGGAGAAGATTCCACCTATGATATGGCAATCGAGATCTATGAGGCATATCTGGACAAGGATATGGAAGCGGACGGGACCAGATATCTGGAAGCTGCTCTTTCTTCTGAGGCCAAGGATGCCCAGGACCACTGTGACAGAGGCCGTGTCTACTATTATATGGAAGACTACAGCAACGCAAAAAAAGAGCTTCTGGAAGCAACCAAGAAGGATAATACGGAAGCATTGCTTCTTCTGGGAATGGTATATCTTGCCCAGGATGATGTGGAAAATGCCCAGGCAATGTACAAGCAGTATATTTCCGCAGTGGGTGATTCCGCCAAGGGCTATAATGGCCTGGCACTGTGCGATATCCGAAGCGGAGATTATGATTCCGCTCTTGATAACATCACAAAAGGCCTTCCGACAGCTGCCACAGACGAGATGCAGAGCCTCCTGTTCAATGAGATCGTAGCCTATGAGAAAAAGCTGGATTTTGCTACTGCACTGACCAAGGTCCAGGAATATATTGAGATGTTCCCTGAAGATTCCGCTGCAAAAAAAGAGCGGGCTTTCCTGAAAACCAGAACGTCTTCGGAGGGCTGATATGGAATATTTTGAGGAAATACAGGACAGGGTTATCCTGATCGGTGTTCAGGCAGATCGGGGGGATGACATGGAGGAATCCCTGGATGAGCTTGGAGAACTTGCGGCTACGGCAGGTGCGGCGGTTGCAGGCAGGATCATTCAGAATCGTGAGGCCGTACATCCGGGAACCTATATCGGAAAAGGCAAGATCGAAGAGGTAAAAGGTCTTCTCTATGCCCTGGATGCCAATGGTGTGATCTGTGACGATGAGCTTTCTCCTGCCCAGATGAATAATCTGGAACGGGAGCTGGAGTGCAAGGTTATGGATCGTACCCTGCTGATCCTTGACATTTTTGCGAAGCGTGCTGTCACAAGTGAAGGCAAGATCCAGGTAGAGCTTGCACAGCTTCGTTACCGGTCTGCACGTCTTGTGGGACTTCGTTCTTCTCTTTCGCGACTTGGAGGAGGAATCGGAACCAGAGGCCCCGGTGAGAAAAAGCTGGAGACAGACCGTCGTCTGATCCGGAACAGGATTTCCGCACTAAAGCAGGAGCTTTCCCAGGTGGAAAAGCACAGAGAGCTGATCCGTTCCAGAAGAGCTGTGGGAAATCTGAAGACAGCAGCCATTGTCGGTTATACCAATGCAGGAAAGTCAACGCTTCTGAATACACTGACAGGCGCCTCGGTGCTTTCGGAGGATAAGCTGTTTGCCACACTGGATCCGACTACCCGTCTTCTGACGCTGGATGACGGACAGCAGCTTCTTCTTACGGATACCGTAGGCTTTATCCGCAAGCTTCCGCACAATCTGGTGGAAGCCTTCAAGAGTACTCTGGAGGAAGCCAAATATGCGGATTATATCATTCATGTGGTAGATGCATCCAATCCTCAGGCGGAGATGCAGATGCATATCGTATATGAAACCCTGAAAGAGCTTGGTGCCCTGGGAAAAAAGACGATCACACTTTTTAACAAGCAGGACCGTGTTTCCGGGGAGAGCTTCCGGGATCTCCGGGCAGACCATACGCTGAAGATTTCCGCACAGACAGGAGAAGGGCTTGAGGAATTTAAGCAGCTTCTTTCGGAGATCCTAGCAGAAGGACAGATTTATATGGAACGGCTTTTTCCTTATTCGGAGGCCGGTCAGATACAGCTGATCCGTGAGTATGGACAGCTTCTTTCGGAAGAGTATACCGAAGGCGGGATTGCTGTAAAAGCAAGAGTTCCGCGGGAAATCTATCCGAAAGTCACATAATGTTAAAATATCTACTCAGTACCATATATAGTACCGTGAACAAAACGGGCACTATATATGGTGCTTTTTATGTTGACGCAAAGAGGCGTGTCTGATACAATAAGCCTACAGCGCTTTGAACACAGATCGTGAAACGGAGTGTGTTCGTAAGCAGGCAAGTGAGGCGGAATGGAATATCCGCTTATAAATAAATGCATGAGGGAGGCATTTTCTTATGTTTCAGGTAGTAAAAAGAGACGGCGAATTAGACGAATTCAAAATGGGGAAGATCACCGCGGCAATTGACAAGGCATTTGATGCTAAAGGCAAGAATTACAGTTCGGATATGATCGATCTTCTGGGACTTCGTGTTACAGCGGATTTTCAGAATAAGATCGAGAACAACCGGATTTCTGTTGAGGATATCCAGGACAGTGTGGAGAACGTACTGATCCAGGCCGGATATTCTGATGTTGCCAAGGCGTATATCCTTTATCGTAAGCAGCGTGAGAAGATCCGCAATATGAAATCTACCATCCTTGACTATAAAGAGATCGTAAACAGCTATGTAAAGGTTGAGGACTGGCGTGTAAAGGAGAACTCAACGGTTACTTATTCTGTAGGAGGTCTGATCTTAAGCAACTCCGGAGCAGTTACCGCAAACTACTGGCTGTCTGAGATCTATGACAACGAGATCGCAGATGCACACAGAAATGCAGATATCCATATCCATGATCTGTCCATGCTGACCGGTTACTGTGCAGGCTGGTCCCTGAAGCAGCTGATCCGAGAGGGACTTGGCGGTATTGAGGGTAAGATCACTTCTGCACCTGCAAAGCATTTAAGTGTACTCTGTAACCAGATGGTGAATTTCCTGGGTATCATGCAGAACGAGTGGGCAGGCGCACAGGCATTTTCATCCTTTGATACTTATCTGGCACCTTTTGTAAAGTCAGACAACCTTTCCTATCCGGAGGTTAAAAAATGTATTGAGTCCTTTGTATATGGCGTAAATACTCCAAGCCGCTGGGGTACTCAGGCACCGTTTTCCAACATTACACTGGACTGGACCGTTCCGGACGACCTTGCAGAGCTTCCGGCTATCGTAGGCGGCAAGGACATGGATTTCAAATATAAGGACTGTAAGAAAGAAATGGATATGGTCAACAAGGCATTTATCGAGACCATGATCGAGGGAGATGCCAACGGACGTGGATTCCAGTATCCGATCCCGACCTATTCCATCACAAAGGAATTTGACTGGTCTGATACCGAGAACAACCGTCTTCTTTTTGAGATGACTTCCAAGTACGGTACTCCGTATTTTTCCAATTATATCAACAGTGATATGAAGCCAAGCGACATCCGCAGCATGTGCTGCCGCCTCCGTCTGGATCTTCGTGAGCTCCGTAAAAAGAGCGGTGGATTCTTTGGCTCCGGTGAGAGCACAGGCTCTGTAGGCGTTGTTACCATCAATATGCCGCGTATCGCATATCTTTCCAGAACGCCGAAGGAATTTTATCAGCGCCTGGACCACATGATGGATATCTCCGCAAGATCTCTTCATATCAAGAGAGATGTGATCAGCAGGCTTCTGGATGAGGGACTGTATCCGTACACGAAGAGATATCTTGGAAGCTTTAACAACCATTTTTCCACCATCGGTCTTGTGGGAATGAACGAAGCGGGCTTAAATGCCTGCTGGCTGAAAAAGGACATGACAGATCCGGAAACCCAGAAGTTTACAAAAGAGGTTCTGGAGCATATGAGAAACCGTCTTTCAGACTATCAGGAGCAGTATCCGGGAGAGCTTTTCAACCTGGAGGCAACACCGGCAGAGTCCACTGCATACCGTCTTGCCAAACACGACAGAAGTCGTTATCCGGATATCAAAACAGCAGGAAAAGAGGGCGACACCCCGTATTACACAAATAGTTCTCATCTGCCGGTTGATTACACTGCGGATATTTTTGACGCACTGGATATTCAGGACGATCTGCAGACTCTGTATACTTCAGGAACCGTATTCCATGCATTCCTTGGGGAGAAGCTTCCGGACTGGAAGGCAGCGGCAGCTCTGGTACGTAAGATTGCAGAGAATTATCGCCTGCCCTATTACACTATCTCACCGACCTATTCCGTATGTCAGGAGCACGGCTACATCAGCGGCGAGCATTTCACCTGCCCGAAATGTGGAAAGAAGGCTGAGGTTTACAGCCGTATCACAGGATATTACCGCCCTGTACAGAACTGGAATGATGGTAAGACCCAGGAGTACAAGAATCGTACCCTCTATGATATTACCCATTCCCAGCTGAAAAAGGTCCACACCAGTGTGATGACCATGAAGGGTGACGAGGTGGAGATCCAGCCTGTGGAATCTCATAAATATCTTTTTACGACCAGCACCTGTCCGAACTGCCGTATGGCAAAGAAAATGCTTGAAGGAGAAGAACTGGAGATCATCGATGCTGAGCAGAATCCCGAGCTTGTCAAGCAGTATGGGATCCGTCAGGCGCCTACACTTGTGATCACTGACGGGTCACAGGTTAAGAAGTATGTGAATGCTTCTAACATTCAGAAGTATGTAGATGAAGAGCTGGATTGAGCTCTTCGGGGCAATTGTAAATTGTAATTAAAATGGCTGGACGTATGTCTGTTTGGATGTGCGTCTGGTCTTTTTTTATATATTCTTTTTATTTTTGTCTTTTTGTTCTTAGGTTTTTTGGGGAGATTTTCGTTTTTGGGGAAAGGTGGTTGACATTTCATGGCGGAATGGTATACTTATACGTGAGTTTAATGGTTGAAAGTGTTACACTTTAATGTATAAATATATACCGCTGTGATACCGCGTGGGGGATCCGGGAATTGTTTCCCGGCGGAAATTTGCGAGGGGGAAAGCACTCAAAGTTGCGAAGCCCGTTTTTCCCCCTCGCGCTCCCCCTTTCCGGGCACGCCTTTTGGAGCGCACGTTGTGGTGTGTGATACGTTATTGATGGGGCGATGGATTCGACTGTATCGGGAATTCAAGGCTGAGCCGATGGATGAGGGCGGACGGGAAAAGCGGCCCGCATAGCGGGCCTGTTCCCTGATATGAGATTCATGTTCTGTGATATTTAACTGAATCAGGAAAGCATATCCGTTATTTATATTTATATCGGCACAACCTGCAATATCCAATACCGTAGAATCCATCGCCTCGTCAGAAAACTAACACATTCCACAACGCAGAACAGCGGCGTGGCCGGGAGGGGAGGAGCGCGAGGAGGGGACGATGGCCTTCGCAACTATGAATGCTTCCCCTCCTCGCACCTGCCGCATGCGAAATGCTCCCCCTGGAAGGGAAAAACCGCATACAAAATGCTCCCCCTGGAAAGGAAATCCACAGCCACATGCGAAATGCCCCTCCTGGAAAGGAAATCCACAGCCGCATGCGAAATGCCCCTCCTGGAAAGGAAATCCACAGCCGCATGCGAAATGCCCCTCCTGGAAAGGAAATCCACAGCCGCATGCGAAATGCCCCCCTGGAAAGGGAATCCACCGCCGCATGCGAAATGTCCCCTCCCGGAAAGGGATTCACTTCCAATTAATTTCATGCTAGAATAAAAAAAGAATAATAAGAAAAAGAATAATAAGAAAAGAATAATCAGGAAAAGAGGAAAACACATCATGGTAAAACAGAACATCGTCTTCGTAGAAAACACTCCGGGAAGTCTTCAGAAAGTCACAAAGATCCTTGCAGAGAATCAGATCGACATCTACGGGTTCGGCTGTTTCGATGCACCGGAGTTCGCAAACTTCCGTATGGTATGTGATGATCCGGAAAAAGCAGATCAGATCATGGCAGAAAACGGATATATGACCCGTATTACTCAGGCCATCCTGGTGGATCTTCAGGATGAGATCGGCGGCCTTGACAAGCTTCTCAGCGTCATGGGCGACAGCAACGTAAACCTTCATTACATCTATACCTTTTTCCACAGAGGTTTGAAAGTCCCGGTAGCGATCATGCACTGTGAGGATCTCCTTGTTGCAGAGAGCGTTCTTCGTAACAATGGCTTCAAGGTTCTGAATCGTCTGGTAAATCCGGATGGAGTTGAAGAAGCGTAAGGATATATTCTGGAAAATGACAAACAGGAATGACGTATTCACGTATTGAAGTTTTGACAGGGTAATGCTACAATAAAAGGGCGTGTCAGGAAACAGGAAAAATGTTTCCGGGCACGCTCTTATTTACATGTACAACGAGCTGTGGCGAGATTCTGATGAGTGCTGTACAGATCGGAGAAGCAGGCCTGCGTTTTATAACAGAATGTACATACAATGGAGGAAATCGATGAAAAGAGAAAATTTCAGAAAAGGTATGAAGGATGGAGTTCCTATCGCTCTTGGATATTTTGCGGTATCCTTTACCTTTGGCATGATGGCTGTTGCCGGCGGCTTGAGTATCTGGCAGGCAGTCCTGATTTCCCTGACCAACCTGACATCGGCCGGTCAGTTTGCGGGACTGGACATTATTTTTGCAGGAGGCTCCATGTGGGAGATGGCAATGACCCAGCTGATCATCAACCTGAGATATTGCCTGATGTCATTTTCCCTGTCCCAGAAATTCCGGCGTGAGGAGTCCGGCATCCTGAAATATATCGCTGCTTTTGGTGTCACCGATGAAATTTTCGGGATCAGTGCAGCCCAGGAGGGAAAGGTCAGCGTATTTTATAATTACGGAGCCATGTGCGTGGCAATCCCCGGATGGACTCTTGGAACTCTGGCAGGAGGAATCTCCGGAAGCCTTTTGCCTGATTTTATGCTCAGCGCGTTGAGCGTTGCCATTTACGGAATGTTCCTGGCCATCATCATCCCGCCGTCCAAAAAGAGCAGACCGGTTCTTGGGGTGGTTGCGGCATCCATGGCAGTCAGCACTGTTTTTGCGGTGACACCGGTGTTAAAACAGGTATCATCCGGATTTATGATCATTATCACAACACTTCTGGTAGCAGGCCTGGCAGCTTATTTCTGCCCGCTGGAAGAGAAAGGGGAAGTCGTTCATGAGTCATAATATATATATCTATATCCTGGTGATGGCAGCTGTCACCTATCTCATCCGTATGCTGCCCCTTGCTCTTGCAAAAAATGAGATCAGAAGCCCGTTTATCAAGTCTTTTCTGTATTATGTGCCATACGCCTGTCTGGCAGCCATGACTTTCCCGGCCATCCTGAAAGCCACAGACAGCATCATCTCCGGTGCAGCAGGTTTCCTGGTAGCGCTTATTGCTGCATATAAGGAAAAAAGCCTGCTCACAGTAGCTCTGCTGGCGTGTGCGGCGGTGTTTATCGTGGAGAGGGTTCTGGCATTTATTTGAACAGGGGATATGCGGAAATATAATACGCAGGAGGGAGCCTCGAAAAGCTCCCTCCATTTTCATTTATTCACCTAAAAATCCAAGATCGATCTCTCCGTCAAACACTGTAGTTGCAGGTCCTGTCATATATACAAGGTTTTCATCTCTTTCCCAGGAGATGTTTAAGTCTCCGCCAAGAAGCTGTACAGTAACCGGCTTGCTGCCATCAACCTTGTCATTGAGGATGGAAGCTACTGTAACTGCGCAGGCACCTGTGCCGCAGGCAAGGGTTTCTCCGGACCCACGCTCCCATACGCGCATCTTTACGGTGTGATGGTCGATCACCTGAACAAACTCGGTGTTGACTCTGTCAGGGAAGCACACGTGATTTTCAAAGGATGGGCCGATCTTTTCCAGGTCAAGGCTGTCCACATCGTCTACGTAGATGATGGCATGAGGATTGCCCATGGAAATTGCGGTTATGTGATATTCTTTTCCCTCGACAGTGATGGGAGCGTCGATAACCTGCTCGGTTTCGGCAACCACCGGAATCTCTTTTGCGATGAGGATCGGGGAGCCCATGTTGACTTTTACCATGGAGGCTTTGCCGTCACGGATGGTAAGATCCACATATTTGATACCGCTTCTTGTGGCAATGCTTAAAGAAGTTTTGTCCACGATGCCGTGGTCGTAGACATATTTGGCAACGCAGCGGATACCGTTTCCGCACATGGCACCCTGAGAGCCGTCCAGATTGTACATATCCATCTCGCAGTCTGCGATCTCAGACGGGCGGATCAGGATCAGACCATCGGAACCAATGCCAAAATGACGGTCGCTGACAAATTTTGCCACTGCGGCCGGATCCTTAACAGTCTCTTCAAAACAGTTTACATATACATAATCGTTTCCGATGCCTTGCATTTTCGTGAATTTCATAATAGTAACCTCCTCTTGTTCCTGAATATTATACTTGTTTTTTCTGTTGGAGCACAAGACCCCCCATGGAAAAAATACGCAGGTTTTTTCCATTTGTTGCCTTTAATAGTATAGTATACTGGATAATTGTTATCGAAAAGTGAATTTTCCCTGTGGAATTCCGGTAAATTAGGAGTGAATTTTCGCATTTATGGATTTTATATGCTTGCATTTTGTCAGAAACATGGTATCATAAAACAAAGTAATATGCATGGAGATGTATAATTATGCTGTACATTACGAATTGGGCTGACAGAAACAGGAGAGACAGTTAACGTAAAGTACATAGAATTCAGGAGGAAGAAAAAATGAAGAGAAAATTTATGGCACTTGCACTTGCAGCAGCTATGACAGTTTCTATGACATCCGCTGTTTTTGCAGCAGATGAGATCAAGAGCGCAGATGATCTGGAGGGTAAGAAGATCGGTGTTCAGCTTGGAACAACCGGTGACGCAGACGCTACAGAGGTTAAAGACGCAACAGTGGAGAGATACAACAAAGGTAATGACGCTGTTATGGCTCTGAAACAGGGTAAGATTGACTGCGTAGTGATCGACAGCGAGCCTGCTAAGAAATTTGTTGAGAAAAACGATGATCTTGAGATCGTTGAGGACATTTTTGACAAAGAGGAGTATGCAATCTGTCTTTCCAAAGATAATGCAGACCTTACAAAAGAGTTTAACGAGGCTCTGAAGGAGCTGAAGGATGACGGAACTCTGGATTCCATTAGAGATAACTATATCGGTGATGATGCAGGTAAGACACCATATGAGACTCCTAAGGATGCAGATCACTCCAAGGGAACTCTTACCATGGCAACAAACGCAACCTTCCAGCCATACGAATACTACGACGGAGATAAGATCGTAGGTATTGATGTTGATATCGCTCAGGCTGTCTGCGACAAGCTTGGATATGAGCTGAAGATCGAGGATATGGAGTTTGATGCGATCGTAAATTCTGTTAAATCCGGAAAAGCTGATTTTGGTGTTGCAGGAATGACAGTAACAGAGGATCGTAAAAAGAGCGTTGATTTCACTGATCCGTACACAACTGCAGAGCAGGTTGTTATCGTAAAGAAATAATTTTGTACAGAGAAATCAGAGGATTCTGAACGGATAAGCTGAGAAACAGATATTCGTTGCAGAGTTCAGTAGCGAATGATCAGGTTCCGGATATCCGGGTATGTTTTCCGGATTTCGGAACCTGTAGTTTTGGAAAGGGTGGAAATTTTGAGTCTTATTGAACAGTTTCAGTTTAACTTTCTGGACGACAATCGTTGGCAGTTCATTTTGTCCGGTCTGAAAAATACCATCATTATTACTTTTTTTGCTGTACTTCTTGGTATTTTTCTGGGATTTGTCATTGCTATTGTCCGTTCCACACATGATAAGACAGGTAAGCTTAAGATCCTTAATGTGATCTGTCGTGTTTATCTGACGGTGATCCGTGGCACACCAACGATGGTACAGCTGCTGATCGTATTTTATGTTATTTTTGCAACCATAGATCCGGGTAAGATAGTCGTTGCCATTATCGCCTTTGGTATGAACTCTGCTGCATACGTGGCTGAGATCGTCCGTTCTGGTATCATGTCTATTGATCAGGGACAGTTTGAAGCAGGACGGAGCCTGGGTCTTAACTATACACAGACTATGATCAAGATCATTCTTCCGCAGGCGGTCAAGAACATCCTGCCGGCTCTGGGAAATGAGCTGATCGTACTTTTGAAGGAGACATCCATCAGTGGTTATATCGGACTTATGGATCTGACCCGTGGCGGAGACATTATCCGAAGCCAGACCTACAGTGCACTGTTCCCGCTGCTGGTAGTAGCTGCAATCTATCTTGTGATCGTTTGTTTCCTTACCTATCTGGTAGGAAGACTTGAAAGGAGGCTGAGAACCAATGAGCGTAAGTAATGAAGTACTTCTGGATGTGCAGGGACTTGAAAAGGCCTATGGCGGCAATCAGGTTCTCAACGGGATCACCACACAGATCCGCAGAGGTGAAGTAGTAGCCATCATCGGACCATCCGGCTGTGGTAAATCCACATTTCTCCGTTCCCTGAATCTCCTTGAGGAGCCGACCGGGGGAAAAATCCTCTTTGAGGGAACCGACATTACAGATCCAAAGGTGGATATCAACCGTCATCGTCAGAAAATTGGAATGGTATTCCAGCAGTTCAATCTGTTTCCTCATAAGACGGTAAAAGAGAACATCATGCTCGCACCGGTAACACTGAATCTTATGAGTAAGGAAGAGGCTGAAAAAACGGCACTGGAGCTGCTGAAGCGAGTAGGTCTTCCTGATAAGGCAGATTCCTATCCGGATATGCTTTCCGGCGGTCAGAAGCAACGTATTGCCATTGCAAGATCGCTTGCCATGAATCCAGATGTGATGCTGTTTGACGAGCCGACATCTGCTCTTGATCCGGAGATGGTCGGAGAGGTTCTGGAGCTGATGCAGGAGCTTGCAAAATCCGGCATGACCATGGTTGTGGTAACTCATGAGATGGGCTTTGCCCGCGAGGTGGCAACCAGAGTTCTTTTCATTGATGAAGGAACGATCCAGGAGGAAAATTCTCCTGAGGAATTCTTTGCAAATCCAAAGAATAAAAGACTTCGTGAGTTTCTTTCAAAGACGTTATAATGACATTATAAATATAAGAATATTAAAAACGGATGCTTTATCCTCCTGTGGAAATGCTGTAGGAGATAAAGCATCCGTTTTTTGTAGTGCTAGTTGCAAAAAAATACTTTTTCTTTTTGCTGCTCAGTGGATTTCTTCACCGGCAGTTTTCTGTGCGGTTTTTATTTCGTTGTAACAGTATTTGATGATAGATTTTCTGGTTATGATCCCGATGAAGGAGCCCTGGTCATCTACCACCGGCACGAAGTTCTGATTAATGGCGCGATCCAGGAGGTCTTCCATATTAGAATTAGCATGGACTGGTTTATAGGTGGCACGGCGTGGGATCGCCATGATCGGGATTCCCTCTGTTTCCTTGATGTCGTGAATATCTGCACGGCGCATGCCCCAGAGGAGATCTCCCTCTGAGATAGTGCCGAGATATTTGCCGTCCATGGTGAGGATAGGAATGCAGGAGTACTTGCGGTGCTCCATTTTTTCGAGGGTCTGGCGAAGAGTTTCATCCTCAAAGATGTAGGCTACTTCGCTTTTGGGAATCAGAAAAAACAGAATGTTCACGTTATTACCTCATTTCCGCAAAAATTATAAATAAATCTGTAAGCTGTTTTTAGAGAAGCTGAAGTCCGTGTGTCTCTGCAACATCTGTGATCTCCTTCGGCCAGAGAGAGACATGTACTTCTCCGATGTGTGCTTTGCGAAGGAAGAACATACAGATCCTGGACTGTCCGATACCACCGCCGATGGTGTACGGAAGCTCTTTGTTCAGGATAGCTTTCTGGAATGGAAGTTCTCTTCGGTCGTCACAGCCTGCTTCGGTGAGCTGGCGGTCAAGTGCGTCCTCGTCAACACGGATTCCCATTGATGAAAGCTCAAGGGCAATGTCAAGTACCGGATAGTACACGAGGATATCACCGTTCAGTTCCCAGTCATCATAGTCCGGGGCACGTCCGTCGTGGCGTTCGCCGTTGGTGAGGGTTTTGCCGACTTTCATAAGGAAGACAGCGCCTTTTTCACGGGTGATCCGATATTCACGTTCCTTCGGTGTGCAGTCCGGATACATGTCAAGAAGCTCCTGAGTTGTGATAAAGAAGATATCCTTTGGAAGGATCTCCTCGATGTAGTCATATTGTACAGCCATGTATTTCTCGGTTTTACGAAGGACACTGTAAATGGTGCGTACGGTTTCCTTGAGAGTTTCAATGGAACGCTCTTCTTTGGAGATGATCTTTTCCCAGTCCCACTGGTCTACGTAAACGGAGTGGATATTGTCCAGATCTTCATCCCGGCGGATTGCTATCATATCTGTGTAAAGACCCTCTCCGTGAGAAAATCCGTATTTTTTCAGTGCGTAGCGTTTCCATTTGGCAAGGGAGTGTACGATCTCGGCGTTGCTTCCTTCGATAGATTTGATATCAAAACTTACCGGGCGTTCTACACCATTAAGGTTGTCATTAAGGCCGGATTCCGGGGCTACAAATGTCGGGGCGGATACTCGGAGAAGGTTCAGCTTCTGTGAGAGTGTCTGCTGGAAGAAATCTTTTACTGTTTTGATCGCAATCTGTGTGTCATGGAGGTTCAGGTCTGCATGATAGGTTGCGGGAATCGTGATTGTATTCATTATCGGCTCCTCCTGATGATTTTTATGCTTATTGCTCTGTGGGGTATTATAGCAGAAAATGGGTGGAGTGGCAATATAATGAGAGGGGAAGTCTTTTGGGGTATCGTAGAAAAATACTGGGTATTAAATGCCTGGTGTGATATACTGAAAAAAGAATGCTTATGTTTACGATGGAAATATAAATATCCGTTTTAACGGATAGAATGGAGGGAGTTTATGGCAGGTGAAAGGTGTCAGGTTTGTGGGGGTAAGGTTGTAAATGGCAGGTGTTCATTATGTGGGATGCCTTACAGAAATGATGAGGCGTTATATCATCTGAATGAGCCCCGGGAGGTACATTATAAACATGCTTCCGCCAAAGTGCGGGATATGATGCGGCGGTATGGACAGGATGCTGATCAAACAACACAACATAACGGAAACGTAAACCGGAATACAAACGTAAACCGGAATACAAACGTAAACCGGAATACAAATGTGAACCGGAATACGAACGCGAACCGGAATACGAATGCAAGCCGCAATACAGATTTGAATCGGAATCCAACCGGAAGCCGGAATACAGGTGCAGCAGCCGGACGTAGGACTGCTGCTGCAGATAATACCAGGAACAAAACAATGGTGGGCAGGAATCATACGGGAGTTTTAGATCAGGGGAAAAAACAGCAGAAAAAAGATCAGAAAAACAGCGGGGCAGGCTGGATCATATGGATCATAGTGACACTGGCCATGCTGTTTCCTAAATTATGGGATTTCCTTGCAGACTGGATCGGAACGAATTTGTGAGAATATTTCAGCAGTGAGATCATGCAGTGCTAAGTGTCTGTATTTTCGTGTATACAGAAATATCCCTTTTCTTTTCTTCTCAGCTGTGTTATACTCATGCCTAGCACAACATATAGATGAAAAACAATATATAGAGGATATAGGTACTATATATAGTATTTTAGCATAGCGGCTTATATATAGCACAGGGAGGGATGAGCAATGTTATATGTGATCAAAAAAGATGGGACAAGAGAGGAGTTTAATCCGCAGAAGATCGTGGCTGCCGTGAACAAATCCGCAGAGCGTATTCTTTATACTTTTTCAGACGAGGAGAAGGATTTTATCTGCCGTTTTGCCCAGGAGCATGCGGATTCCCTTGGAAAGAATGAGATCGAGATCCAGGAGATGCACAACATCGTGGAGGGGGCTCTGGAGCGTGTGAATCCGGCAGTTGCCAAGAGCTACCGTGATTATCGGAATTACAAGCTGGATTTTATCCATATGATGGATGATGTATATACCAAGAGTCAGGCAATCCGTTATATAGGTGATAAAAGTAATGCCAATACAGACAGCGCCCTTGTTGCCACGAAACGAAGCCTGATCTTTAATGAGCTGAACAAGGAACTCTATCGGAAGTTTTTTATGAACCGTAATGAGCTTCAGGCATGTAAGGACGGCTACATTTATATTCATGACCAGTCTGCACGTCTGGATACCATGAATTGCTGTCTGTTCGATGTGGCAGCTGTTTTAAGTGGCGGTTTTGAGATGGGCAATGTCTGGTATAACGAGCCGAAGACTCTGGATACAGCCTTTGATGTTATGGGGGATATCATTCTCAGTACAGCAGCACAGCAGTATGGTGGCTTTACAGTGCCGGAGGTTGATAAGATCCTGGCACCGTATGCAAAGAAAAGCTATGATAAATATATTTCCGAATTTATGAAATACTCGGATGAGAGCTGGAGTGGCCGCGAGGAGCGAGCTATTGAATATGCTCTTGATAAGGTCCGCAGGGATTATGACCAGGGATGGCAGGGAATTGAGTACAAGCTGAATACCGTCGGTTCTTCCAGAGGAGATTATCCGTTTGTTACGGTGACACTTGGTCTCGGAACCGAGCAGTTTGAGAAGATGTGCACGATTTCCCTTCTTGAGGTCCATCAAGGAGGACAGGGGAAGGCCGGACATAAGAAACCGGTACTTTTCCCGAAAATCGTATTCCTTTATGACAAGGAGATCCATGGTCCCGGAAAGTGCTGTGAGGATATTTTTGAGGCTGGTGTGGAGTGTTCCTCCAAGACCATGTATCCGGACTGGCTGTCTATGTCCGGTGCGGGATACATTTCCAGTATGTACAGGAAATACAAGAAGGTCATCAGCCCGATGGGATGCCGTGCTTTCTTAAGTCCGTGGTATGAGCGTGGCGGTATGGAGCCGGCGGATGAGAATGATACGCCTGTTTTTGTGGGACGTTTTAACATTGGTGCGGTAAGTCTTCATCTTCCGATGATCCTTGCCAAGGCCAGAGCAGAGAGTAGAGATTTCTATGAGGTTCTGGATTTCTATCTGGAAATGATCCGTAACCTGCATATCCGCACTTACGAATATCTGGGACAGATGCGTGCATCCACCAACCCGCTTGCATACTGTGAAGGCGGTTTCTACGGCGGACATCTGAAACCGAATGAAAAGATCGGTAAGATTCTGAAGCCTATGACAGCTTCCTTCGGTATCACAGCATTAAATGAGCTTCAGGAGCTTTATAATGGCAAATCTATTGCCGAGGATGGGGCGTTTGCTCTGGAAGTCCTGAAATATATCAATGACAAGGTAAATCAGTACAAGAAGGAAGACGGTTATCTTTATGCGATCTACGGAACACCGGCAGAGAGTCTCTGTGGCCTTCAGGTAGAGCAGTTCCGTAAGATGTATGGAATCATCGAGGGCGTTTCTGACAGACCGTATGTGAGCAACAGCTTTCATTGCCATGTAACAGAGGATGTGACTCCGATCGAGAAACAGGATCTGGAGGGACGTTTCTGGGAGCTCTGCAATGGCGGTAAGATACAGTATGTACGTTATCCGATCGGATACAACAAAGAAGCTATCCGTACGCTGATCCGCAGAGCCATGGATTTGGGATATTATGAGGGAGTGAACCTTTCTCTTGCATACTGTGACGATTGTGGACATGAGGAGCTGGAGATGGATATATGCCCTGTCTGCGGTTCCAGAAACCTGACCAAGATCGACCGTATGAACGGATATCTTTCCTACAGCCGTGTCCATGGAGATACCCGCCTGAATGAGGCGAAGATGGCTGAGATCGCTGAGCGAAAATCTATGTAAATGCTGACTGTCCGATCAACTGTGGAACAGTGATCGGACAGCCAGACGGTATAAAAAATATCCCGCAGAGCTGCCGGTAAGACCAGCAGCCGTCTGCGGGATATTTTCATGTAAAGTGAAGGTTCACATTTCACTTTGTATTCTGAGTCCGTAAAATGATTATTTAATGATAGTTCCGGTCTTCTCACGGTAGCCGTCTTTTGCATGGGCCATGTCTGTGATGATGGTACGGCGTCCGGTTCCCTTCTCCACAAAGGAAACACCTGCTTCGATTTTAGGAAGCATGGAGCCTGCCGCAAACTGTTTGCCGGCAATATATTTCTTGGCATCTTCTGTGGAAATAGTATCCAGATAAGATTCATGATCCGTATTATGGTCAAGGCTTACTTTCTCGACGCTTGTAAGGATCATCAGAGTGTCAGCGTTCAGTTCTTCTGCAAGAAGTCCTGCTGCCAGGTCTTTCTCGATGATGGCACTGGCACCATTCAGCTGAGTTCCCTGCTCAAGAACCGGGATTCCGCCGCCGCCTGCAGCAATGACGATCTGCTCTGCAGCAGAGAGGACCTTCACGGTTTCGATCTCTACAATCTTCTGTGGCTTCGGTGCTGCAAGGATACGTCGGTACTGGCCCTCGCCCACCTTTGTAACAAAGTTTCCTTTTTCTTCTTCAGCCTCGGCCTCTTCTGCGTTGAGAACACGTCCAATGATCTTCTCCGGCTCTGCGAATGCTTCATCGTATGGATCGATGACAACCTGTGTCAGAACTGTGCTGACCGGTTTGTAGATTCCTCTGGAGATAAGCTCGGCACGAATGGCGTTCTGAAGGTCATAGCCGATATAACCCTGACTCATGGCGGAACATACGGACATTGGTGCAAATGTATAATCAGGATGTGCCTTACCGAATTCATTCATTGCGGTGTGGATCATCCCTACCTGCGGACCGTTGCTGTGGGAGATCACCACGCGGGTTCCCTCCTCTACCAGATCTGCGATTACCTTCGCTGCGAGTTTTGTAGCTGTTTTTTGCTCTGGAAGTGTGGTGCCAAGTGCCCGGTGGCCTAATGCAACTACTACGGTTTTTTCGCTCATAGGAAATACCTCGTTTCTCTTTAAAATTGGAATGAAATCAGTTACTGTATCCAGTAACGAGTATTATATTTTATTATAAAAGACCTATGTGGGAAATGCAATAGAAAATCGAGTGTTTTCCAAGACCGGAAAAACTGTCATTGTTGTTCACTGGTAATATTCCGCGAGGTGTTTTTTGTGAGCGAAGGTCACAGAAAACCCGAGGCATACCGCACGAATTTACGCGATCAGCATAAATTCTGTGCATCTCGAAGTGTGTTACTGAGAACAGTGTGAACAGCAACAAACCGCCTGATTCGGTCAGACGGTTTGCTTCTTACTATTTTTTGAGGGGGGAGATAGAGAGTGGTTTTTCATCTATCCAATACCTATTATATAGAGAAAATATGTTTAAAATATGTCGTTAATCTAAAAGAAATGGAAAATTTATAAAGAAAGTTTAAACAAACTTTATAATTTTTATATCCGGTTGCACATGGTCTGGGAATGTGATACATTGAAAAAGTCTTGATCCTGCATTCTGCGGGATCTGTTCACGCATCGTTTCGATGCAGAAATCCATTTTATTTTATCGAAAAAACACTGATCATGCACCATTTGCCGGGGAGGGATGCCTTTGTCTGTGGAAAAGTAAGTTTCTGTAAAAAAAACATGTGTATAAGAAATGCCAGATCAGGCAGAAATGAGGAAGAGCCATGAAAAACAGAATATGGAAACAGATGAAGAAAGTCGGAATTGTGACAGTGCTGACAGGAGTCATGTTGGGAGGAACAATAGAACCGAAGCTGATCCTGGGAGCAGATTTTTTGCCGGGACAGGTACCGTTTATCGATCAGAGTGTGTTCTGGAAAGATAGAGAATCCGGACAGGCGGAGCTTGGGATCCGGATCCGCGGATTGAATGAATGGCTGTCCGGGAGAAGGTTTTCGGAGGATAAGGAGAAAAATGAGAAGTGGGACGATGAACTTCAGGAGATTGAAGATCCATCGGTGGAGCAGGAAGAAGAGACAGAACAGAAGCTGCCAGAGGATGATTGGCAGCAGGAAGAAGAGACAGAACAGGAGCAGCCGGAGGATGACTGGCAGAAGAAAGAAGAGGCAGAACAGGAACTGCCGGAGGATGACTGGCAGAAGAAAGAAGAGACAGAACAGGAACTGCCGGAGGATGACTGGCAGAAGAAAGAAGAAACAGAACAGGAACTGCCGGTGAATAAGGTTGTGGAAGGAATCGGAATAGAAATGGAGGAAGGATATGAGCACGTGGAGCAGCTGGCATCCGGGGAAACAGTACAGCCGGAGGATGAAGAGCAGGAGAAAACGGGTCCGCTCACACCGGAAGGAACGGCGTCCGGAGAAGAAAATGTAGGTGACGAAGAGGAATATGAGTCTGAGGAGATTCAAAAACTGACGCTGGTTACGTATATTTCCGAGTATTTTGTTCCGGAAACGGACTCTGTCCCGAAAAATATGGCTGCACAGCAGATTTCTGTAAGGAGCCAGAGTGGTGAAGCTACAGAGATCACAAAGCTGAAAATCATGCTGAACGTGGAACAGGACGGGCAGGATGAGATCTTTTTCCGGATCCCGCTGATCCTGCGTCAGGAATACCGTTTTCCGGCAGAGAAAAGCAGTTATCCTGTGACTCAGGAGGAACCGCTTCAGAAGGACTGTACCGGTGCGGGAACCTTTCTCCTGACAGAAGAAAACGGGGAAGAGCTGGTGATCGCAGAGGGGATCGCGCCTATGCTGGACGTGGAGGCTGCAGAGGCTGATATGGAATTGTCGGTAACTGCACAGAATGGAAAAATGAAAGCAGGGCAGACCATCCGTTATCAGGTGGAGATCGCTAATACCGGAAAACTGGATCTTGCAGATATCCGTCTGACCAGTAGCCTTTCCTGCCCTAAGATCCGGCAGATGTGGGAAGATGCAGAAGGCCTTCTGACAGAAGGGGCAGTGGCGGAATTTGCGGAATTAAAAGCCGGAGAGAGCAGGAGCTTTTATGTACAGGCGCCGCTTCTGGATGAACAGGAAAAAGATCTGGAGCACCAGGTGGAAGCAGAGGCCAGGGTAAAGGGCAGAGCAGCGGAGGTGATCCGGAAGAACGCCACCACTATAAATAGTCTGGAGGCACTGAAGGCGGATCTTTCTGTAAAGAAAACTGCAGACAAAGAAACCGCTGCACCGGGTGAGACTGTGACCTATCAGATCTGTATCGTGAATACCGGTGAAAAAACGCTTCATTCGGTTGTGGGAACGGAGCGCTTTCAGGCGGCTGGGATCCATGCACAGTTTCTGGAGCAGGAAGGTGTAACGCTCAACAGCAGCCGTACAAAGGCAATGATCCAACAGATCCCGCCGGGAGAGGCAGTTTCTCTTCAGGCCGTGGTGAAGATCCCGGAAAGAACAGCGGATCAGAAGCTTTTTAACCAGGTGACGGTCACAAGCCAGGAAACTGGAGAGCGATTGATGGAGGCCTCCGCTTCTGTCATAGTAAAAGGAAAGATAACCGTTACGCCGGAAGAAAGGCTTTTTGTGCAAAGTGATGACCAGGATCCGGCTTCCGGTCAGACACAGATGGCAAGAGCAGCGTCCACACATCCGAAGACAGAAGATGATACAAGGACGGATCTGTGGACTCTTCTGGCAGTGACAGCCTTGGTGACTGTGCTGGGCGGTATCTGGCTCCGGAAAAAATATGCGGATATTTATGAGAAAAGCTGATGTTACTGAGAACGGAGTGAACGGTAACAAGCTGACATTTTACAAGGCGGCCGTGCCTCAAAGAAACGTTGAAAACAGGGGGGAGGTGTGCTATTCTATATGGTATGTACAGAAAACAAAAATAGTATATTTCCCGCCTCCGGTGTGCTGCCCGTCAGAACGGAAAAAGGGAAAATGGAGGAGAAAAATGAATCTTTTATCCTTATTGGAACATCTTGAATACAAATGCCTTCAGGGAAGTACAGAGCAGGAGGTTTCTTCTGTTGTATATGATTCCCGCAAAGTAGAAGAAGGGAGCCTTTTTATCTGCATCAGAGGTGCGGTCGTGGATGGACATAAATTTATACCTGATGTTGTGGCAAAGGGTGCGAAGACACTCATCGTGGAAGAAGCGGTGGAGGTACCGGAGGATGTGACAGTGATCCAGGTAGAGGATACCCGTTACGCCATGGCCTTTATTTCAGCAGCATGGTTCGGACATCCGGCAGAAAAGCTCAAAACCATCGGTATTACCGGAACCAAAGGAAAAACAACTACAACCTATATGGTGAAATCGATCCTTGAAAATGCCGGATATAAGGTTGGTTTGATCGGAACCATCGAGGCTGTTATCGGGGAGAAGCATATCCCGGCAGCCAACACGACACCGGAATCCTATATGGTACAGAAATATTTTCATGATATGGTAGAAGCAGGCTGCGATGCGGTCGTTATGGAGGTTTCCTCACAGGGACTGATGCTTCACAGGACTCAGGGATTTGTGTTTGATTTTGGAATTTTCACAAATATTGAACCGGATCATATCGGACCGAATGAGCACAAGGACTTTGATGATTATCTGCACTGCAAATCCATGCTTCTCAGGCAGTGCAAGGTTGGTATCGTAAATCGTGACGATGAACACTTTGACCGCATTATCGAAGGCCATACCTGTAAACTTGAAACCTATGGATTTTCCGAAAAAGCAGATCTCCGTGCAGAGGACGCCAGACTCGTTGGAAGAAAGGGCTATCTGGGAATTTCCTATCATGTTAAGGGACTTATGGATTTTCCTGTGGAGATTGATATTCCAGGTAAGTTCAGCATTTACAATTCTCTGACTGCCATTGCCATCTGCCGTCATTTTAAAGTATCCGAGGAGAATATCATCAAAGCTCTGAAGGTGGCCAGGGTCAAAGGCCGTATTGAGATGATCAAGGTATCTGACGAATTTACGTTGATGATTGATTATGCACATAATGCCATGGCGCTGGAGAGTCTTCTCGGAACACTGAAGGAATATGACCCGCACAGACTGGTATGCCTGTTTGGCTGTGGCGGAAACCGTTCCAAGCTGCGTCGTTATGAGATGGGTGAGGTTTCAGGAAAGATGGCAGATCTGACAATCATCACTTCGGATAATCCGCGAGATGAGGATCCACAGGCCATCATTGATGACATCAAGATCGGAATGGCAAAAACAGACGGAAAATATGTAGAGATCCCGGATCGTAAAGAGGCGATCGCCTATGCGATCCATCATGGTGAGCCGGGAGATATCATCGTCCTTGCCGGAAAGGGCCATGAGGATTACCAGGAGATCAAGGGAAAGAAATATCCCATGGATGAGCGCGTACTGATCCGGGAGATCCTGGAAGAAGATCAGAAAGCGTAAATGGATGATCTATGCAGATGTGATCATTGATATTTCTCATGAAAAGCTGGACCGGGATTTTCAGTATCGTGTACCTGAGGAACTGGTGCAGGCAATAAAACCCGGAGTTGTGGTCACAGTGCCCTTCGGAAAGGGAAATACCCTTCGGAAAGGCTATGTGACCGGAATCTCCGGAACGGCAAAATATGATGCGTCAAAGATCAAGGAGATCCGGGGAGTGTCCACAGACAGTGAGACAACAGAATCCCGGCTGATCGCACTTGCGGCCTGGATGAAGGAGACCTATGGTTCCACCATGATCCAGGCACTGAAAACAGTTCTGCCTGTAAAAGACAAGGTCCGTGCAAAAGAGAAAAGGCTGATTTTTTTTACAGGAAAAAAGGAAGAGGGTCAGGCACTTCTTGGCAAGCTGGAAGGCAGCCGCTTTAAAGCACGTGAGCGGTTTCTTCGGGCAATCCTGGAAGCCGGGAGCCTGGATTATACTTATGCCTCCAAAGAACTTGGAGCCGGCATTTCCGTTCTTGATTTTTTTGAAAAAAAAGGTCTGATAACCATTGAAAGTCAGGAAATGTATCGCATTCCCGAGGGGCTCGGCCTGGTGAAGGAGAACATGGAACTGAGTCTGAACCAGGAACAGCTTTTGGCAGCAGAGCAGATCTTTCGGGAATGGCAGGAGCCGGACCCAAGGCCTGCACTTCTTTTCGGAGTGACCGGAAGCGGAAAGACCCAAGTTTATATGCGCTTGATCCAGAAGGTACTGGAGAAGGGAAAACAGGCGATCGTGCTGATTCCTGAGATCGCGCTTACTTATCAGACAGTCAGGCGCTTTTATGCCGTGTTCGGAGATAAGGTTTCGGTTCTGAACTCCAGACTTTCCCAGGGAGAACGCTATGATCAGTTCAAAAGAGCAAAACGTGGTGAGATCCAGGTGATGGTAGGACCCAGATCCGCACTGTTCACACCGTTTTCAGATCTGGGACTGATCGTTATCGACGAAGAGCATGAACCCACCTACAAAAGTGAGAATACGCCAAGGTACCATGCACGTGAGACTGCCATTGAGAGGGCGCGGATGGAACATGCCCGCGTGGTCATGGGATCAGCCACTCCGTCATTGGAAGCCTACAGTCATGCCTGTGACGGAGAATATCTTCTGGTAAAGTTAAATGCACGTTATGAGGAAAGACCGCTTCCACAGGTATCAATCGTGGATCTTCGGGAAGAATTAAAGAAAGGGAACCGCTCGGTGCTGAGTCTGGAGCTGAAGAAGGATCTGGAGCAGGTACTTGAAAGAAGAGAACAGGCCATGCTGTTTCTGAACCGGAGAGGATATGCGGGCTTTGTTTCCTGCAGAGCCTGCGGTCACGTTATGAAATGTCCCCACTGTGATGTATCTCTAAGTGAACACAATGGCAATCGTCTGATCTGTCATTACTGCGGCTATGAGACTGTGAAACCGGAAATCTGTCCGTCCTGTGGTTCACCGCACATTGGTGGATTTAAGGCAGGAACCCAGCAGATCGAGAAGGTCATTGAAAAAGAATTCCCGAAAGCCAGGGTACTTCGAATGGATTTTGATACCACAAGGACCAAGGACAGCTATGAGAAGATCCTGGCTTCTTTTGCAAAGCATGAGGCAGATATTCTGGTGGGGACCCAGATGATCGTCAAGGGACATGATTTTCCGAATGTGACCCTGGTAGGAGTGATCGCAGCAGATCTTTCGCTGAATATGGATGACTATCACTGCGGGGAGCGTACATTCCAGCTTCTGACTCAGGCAGTTGGACGTTCCGGCAGAGGGAACCACCCGGGGCAGGCGGTGATCCAGACATATCAGCCGGAGCATTACAGTATCCAGGCTGCGGCTATTCAGGATTATGAGAAATTTTATAAAGAAGAAATGGGGTATCGGATGCTTCTGGACTATCCGCCGGCAGCCCATATGATGACTGTTTTTGGCGCCTGCCAGGATGAAGAACTTCTGAAAAATGCCATGTATTATATAGAAGTTTTTATCCGCAGGGTAAGTCCGAAGGAAGAGCTTCACATGATCGGACCTGCAGCTGCATCGGTAGGTAAGGTAAAGGATGTTTATCGTCAGGTGATCCATCTGAAGCACAGGGATATCTGTTTTCTCACAGCAGTCAGAGAGAAGCTGGAGAAATATATAGAGATAAATTCCGGATTCCGGAAAATATACATTCAATTTGATATGAATTAAAGGAGAAGAAAAATGGCACTTAGAACAATCCGTGTACAGGGGGATTCTGTACTGACAAAAAAATCCCGGACAGTAGACAAAATGACACCGAGGATCGGGGAACTGATCACAGATATGCTGGATACTATGTATGATGCAATGGGTGTTGGCCTCGCCGCACCACAGGTAGGAATCCTGAAACGTATCGTTGTCATCGATGTAGGTGAGGGCCCGATCGTGCTGATCAATCCGGAGATCCTTGAGACAAGCGGCGAGCAGACCGGTGACGAGGGATGCCTGAGCGTTCCGGGAATGGCAGGACAGGTAACACGTCCGAACTATGTGAAGGTAAAAGCACTTGATGTAAATATGAACGAACAGATCTACGAGGGAGAGGGCCTTCTGGCAAGAGCGTTCTGTCATGAGATTGACCATCTGGATGGAAAAATGTATACAGAACTTGTGGAGGGAGAACTTCACAAGGTAACTTATGATGAAGAAGACTAAAGGCGGGATACTATGAAGATTATTTATATGGGAACTCCGGACTTTGCGGTGGCGCCTCTTGCAGCACTGGCAGAGAACGGATATGAAGTGGAGGCTGTGATCACACAGCCGGACAAACCGAAGGGCAGAGGCAAAACTATGATGCCTACTCCTGTAAAAGAAGAAGCACTGAAACACGGGATCCCGGTACTGCAGCCGGTGAAGGTAAGAAATCCTGAATTTGTGGAAGAACTGAAAAATCTTGCACCGGACATCATCATTGTTGCGGCATTCGGGCAGATCATTCCAAAGAGTATCCTGGATATGCCGAGATTCGGATGTATCAATATCCATGCGTCTCTGCTTCCTAAATATCGTGGAGCTGCACCGATCCAGCAGGCGGTGATCGACGGTGAAAAAGAATCCGGCGTTACCATTATGCAGATGGGAACCGGTCTGGATACCGGTGATATGATTTCCAGGATCGTGGTTCCGCTTGCCAAAGATGAGACAGGTGGAAGCTTGTTTGATAAGCTCGCACAGGCAGGTGCAGAGCTTCTGGTACAGACTTTACCGTCCATTTTTGACGGAACTGCAACCCGCGAGAAACAGCCGGAGGAGAGTCCGACACCATATGCTGCCATGATCTCCAAAAAAATGGGACTTCTGGACTTCAGCAAAAATGCGGAAGAACTGGAGCGTCTGGTAAGAGGCCTTGATCCATGGCCAAGCGCTTTTACCTTTATCAATGGAAAAACATTGAAGGTCTGGAAGAGCTCTGTTCTGGAAAAACAGGCACAGGAAGCACCTGGAACTGTGATAGCCGCTGACAAAGGAGGAATCCAGGTGGCATGCGGCCAGAAGGTACTCGTGCTCCATGAAGTGCAGCTGGAAGGCAAAAAACGCATGGAAGCGGATGCGTTCCTCCGGGGATATCAGTTGAAACCAGGAGACATGTTCAGAGATTCCAGGGAGTGATGAGTTATGTACGGATATGGTTATTACGGATGGGGAATGGACCCCACGATTCTTTTACTTGTGATCGGAATGCTTCTTTCTCTTGCGGCATCCGCAAAGTTGCGCAGTACCTTTGCAGTCTATAAAAAGGTACGGAGTCATTCTGGCATCACCGGTGCGGAAGCTGCACAGAGAATCCTGAGAGCAGCAGGGATCACAGACGTACAGGTGGTTCCGATCCGCGGAAGTCTTACGGATCACTATGATCCGAGAACGAAAACGGTTTCCCTTTCAGAAGATATTTATGGAAGAAATTCTCTGGCGGCTGTGGGGGTGGCAGCACATGAATGTGGCCATGCGATCCAGGATGCAATCAATTATGCACCACTGAATATCCGTTCAGCCATTGTACCTGCCGCAAATATTGGTTCCCAGCTTTCGTGGCCGCTGTTTATCGCAGGGCTGATCTTTTCCATTGATCCGCTGGTAACTCTGGGAATTGTTTTGTTTTCACTGGCAGTACTGTTTCAGCTGGTGACACTTCCGGTTGAGATCAATGCGTCTTCCAGAGCGCTTAAAATGCTGGAAAGTACAGGTATCTTAGGTGTAGATGAAAAAAAGGGTGCAAGAAAAGTACTTACAGCGGCAGCGCTTACCTATGTGGCAGCTCTGGCGGCATCCATTCTGCAGCTTCTGAGACTGATTATCCTTGCAGGAGGTAGAGATCGTGATTAGCAGCGGAGTAAATACCAGAGAACTGATTCTTGAGATCCTGTTACAGATCGAGGAGGAGGGGGAGCACAGCCATATTGCGATTCGGAATGCGCTTTCCAAATATCAGTTTCTTCCGAAACAGGAACGTAGCTTTATTACAAGAGTATGTGAGGGAACCCTGGAATACAGGATCTATATTGATTATGTCATCGATTCTTTTTCCAAGGTTTCTGTAAACAAGATGAAACCGCAGATCCGCGAGATCCTGAGAAGTGCGGTATATCAGCTGAAATTTATGGACAGTGTTCCGGACAGTGCAGTATGCAATGAAGCGGTAAAGCTGGCACAGCGAAAAGGCTTTTATAATCTAAAACCCTTTGTCAACGGGGTGCTCCGTACGATCGCAAGAGAGATCGGTGATCTGGAGCTTCCTTCCAGGGAAGAAAACGAAGTCCGTTATCTTTCCGTGAAATATTCCATGCCGGAATATCTGGTAGAAAAATGGAAAGCAGCCTACGGAGTGAAGACTACGGAGAGGATCCTGGAGGATTTTCTGACAGAAAGACCGATCACAGTACGGTGCCGTACTCATAAGGCGTCTCTGAGAGAAATCGTCACCAGTCTGAAGTCTCAGGGAGTGACAGTAGAACAGGCTCCTTATCTTCCCTATGCACTGAAGATTTCCGATTACAATCATATTCTGACACTAGAGACATTCCTTCAGGGAAAGATCCTGGTGCAGGATGTAAGCTCTATGCTTGTAGCGGAAGCTGCAAGTCCGAAAAAAGGCGACCATATCATCGACATGTGCGCTGCGCCAGGTGGAAAAAGCATCCATGCGGCAGACAAAATGGGGGATTACGGAAATGTGGATGCCAGAGATGTAAGTCAGTATAAGGCAGATCTTATCGAAGAAAACATCCACAGGACCGGAGTGATCAACGTGGAAGCCAGAGTTCAAGATGCAACGGTATATGATCCGGATTCCGAACAGGCTGCGGATATTGTGATCGCGGATGTACCGTGCTCCGGTTATGGTGTTATCGGCAAGAAACCGGAAATCAAATACCGGGCAACTCCGCAGAAACAGGAAGAGATCGTAATGCTCCAGAGAATGATCCTGGATAAGGCTGCAAAGTATGTGAAACCGGATGGAACGCTGATCTTCAGCACATGTACCATTGCCCGGGAAGAAAACGAAGAAAATGTATTATGGTTTTTAAAGAACTATCCGTACCGGCTGGAAAGCCTGGATCCGTATATTCCGGAGGAACTGCACTGTAAATCCACGAAGCTTGGCTATCTGCAGCTTCTGCCGGGAATACATAAGACGGATGGATTCTTTATTGCCAGATTCAGAAGGAAATAACAGAAAATGACAGATGTAAAATCCATGACCATGGAGGAATTGAAGGAATTCATGACAAAGATCGGTGAAAAGCCTTTCAGGGCGAAACAGATCTATGCATGGCTTCACCAGCGGCTGGTTACCTCCTGGGATGAAATGACAAATCTTTCCAAAAGCCTCAGGGAAAAGCTTTCGGCTTATCCGATCACAGCGCTGACCCAGGCAGATGTAAGAATCTCAAAAATTGACGGAACCAGAAAATATCTGTTTCGGCTGGAAGATGGAAATGTGATCGAGAGTGTTCTCATGCGGTATCACCACGGAAATTCTGTGTGCATTTCTTCTCAGGTGGGCTGCCGTATGGGATGCAGATTCTGTGCATCTACCATCGGAGGACTGACCAGATGCCTGAAGCCGTCCGAGATGCTGGATCAGATCTACCGTATCCAGGCAGATACCGGTGAACGTGTGGCCAATGTAGTTGTGATGGGAACCGGTGAGCCGATGGATAATTATGACAATCTTGTCCGTTTTGTCCGGATCCTTACCGACGAAAACGGTCTTGGGATCAGTCAGAGAAATGTGACGGTTTCTACCTGCGGGATCGTGCCGAAGATGTATGATCTGGCTGAAGAAAAGCTTCAGATCACTCTGGCACTTTCCCTTCATGCTCCAAATGATGAAAAACGACAGGAATTGATGCCGATCGCGAATAAGTATTCCATGGATGAGGTTCTGGATGCCTGCAGAAATTATTTTGATAAAACAGGCCGAAGGATCACCTTTGAGTACAGTCTTGTAGCCGGTGTCAACGACAGTGAAGAAGATGCGAGACAGCTGGCCGGCCGTATAAAAGGCATCAATTGCCATGTAAATCTGATTCCGGTCAACCCCATCAAGGAACGCTCCTATGTGAGGTCTACTCGACAGGCTGTGGAGAATTTCAAAATAAAACTTGAAAAATACGGAATTAATGTTACTATTAGAAGGGAAATGGGCAGCGATATCGACGGTGCCTGTGGACAGCTAAGAAAAAGTTACATGGAAAAAACAGAAAGCGAGAAGTGACATGAGGATATACTCAGCTACTGATGTAGGGCAGAAGCGTAAGATGAATCAGGATTACGTGTTTGTATCTGAAGGTCCGGTTGGGAATCTGCCTAATCTTTTCACAGTCGCGGACGGAATGGGCGGCCATAACGCCGGTGACTATGCATCCTCACATGCAGTACGGATCCTTGTGGATGAAATCCGTGAAGATGCGGATTACAATCCTGTGAAGGTTATTCGTCATGCGATCGAAGCTGCGAATACGGAGATCAGAAACCGTGCGCAGGAAGACGAAAACCTCCGGGGCATGGGAACCACTATGGTGGTGGCGACTATTGTAGATCAGTATGCCTATGTAGCCAATGTGGGTGACAGCCGTTTATATGTGATCCAGGACGGGATCCGCCAGGTTACCAGAGATCATTCTCTGGTACAGGAAATGGTGAGAATGGGCGAGATCAGCGAAGCGGAAGCACGGAATCATCCGGATAAGAACATCATTACAAGGGCACTTGGTGCAGAGAAAACGGTGGATGTGGATTTCTTTGATCTGAAACTTGAAAAAGGATGTACGATCCTGATGTGTTCAGACGGTCTCAGCAATATGGTTGAAGATGAGAAGATCCAGGAGATCATATCCGATCCGGAAGCAGATATTGATCAGAAGGGCAGTGCGCTCCTTCGGGAAGCAAATCAGAATGGTGGTAAGGATAATATTGCAGTCGTACTGGTAGAGCCATTCACGAATGAGGTGGAAGCATGTTGAAGACGGGAATGATCATAGCCGAGCGTTATGAGATCGTAGGAAAAATCGGAACTGGCGGAATGGCAGATGTCTATAAGGCTATGGACCATAAGCTGAACCGTTTTGTTGCAGTGAAGGTCCTGAAACCGGAGTTTCGGGAAGACACCACGTTTATAAAGAAATTCATAAGTGAGGCCCAGGCGGCAGCTGGTCTTACACATCCGAATATCGTTAATGTATTTGACGTAGGAGATGACGGCGGTGTTTATTACATTGTTATGGAACTGATCGAGGGTATCACTCTGAAGGAATACATCTCCAAGAAGGGGAAGCTTTCCATTAAAGAGGCCACAAGTATCGCAATCCAGGTTTCTATGGGGCTGGAGGCGGCACACAGCCATGGTATCGTTCACAGAGATGTGAAACCCCAGAATATCATTATCTCCACAGATGGTAAAGTAAAGGTGACAGACTTTGGAATTGCCAGAGCTGCATCTTCCAATACGATCAGCTCCAATGTAATGGGATCTGTACATTACAGCTCACCTGAGCAGGTGAGAGGCGGATATAGTGATGAGAAGAGCGATATCTATTCTCTCGGAATCACATTGTATGAGATGGTTACAGGAAGAGTTCCTTTTGACGGAGATACCACTGTGGCGATCGCTATCAAGCATCTGCAGGAAGAGATGGTCCCGCCAAGTGTGTATACACCGGATCTTCCGTACAGTTTGGAGCAGATCATTCTGAAATGTACACAGAAAAGTGTAGATCGTCGTTACAGCCGTATGGAGGATGTGATCGCGGACCTGAAACATTCCCTGATCGATCCCCAGGGCGATTTTGTAAAGCTTACTACAGTTGACAACGATGCCAAGACGGTTGTGATCTCAGAAGAAGAGCTTGGTGAGATCAAACATACACCGAAGCAGATCACAAAACCGGAGATCACTACACTTGAGGAAGAAAAATACGACGATAACGATTACGATGATGCAGAGGAAGAATACAGACCGAGATCCGAGCATAGATCCGGAAAGAAAAAGAAGCATCATGGTTCCGGAAGAGGCCTGACTATTGCGGCACTGATTGGCGGGGCAGTCCTTCTGATCGTTCTTGTGGTAGTGCTTGGACGTGCCGCAGGACTGTTTGGAACAGGCAGCAGCGGAACTGCAGACAGCAGCAAGGCAGAGGCGAAGCAGGAATCAGCAGCTGACGGGCTGGCAACCGTTCCTGATCTTGTAGGCAAAACAGAGGAAGAGGCCAAAACACTTGCAAACGATGCACATCTGGGTGTCCAGATGGCCGGTGAGGAGGCATCTGATCAGGAAAAAGGCAGGATCTCCCGTCAGAAGACAGCAGCGGGAACACAGGTTGAAGCCAATACAACTGTGAAATACTGGGTGAGCACCGGAACAGCGCAGGTTACGATCCCGGATCTGGATGGACGTACAGGAATTGATGCACAGCAGACTCTGGAAGATCTTGGACTTCAGGTAAATGTCCAGAAAGAATACAGTGACACAGATGACAACGGATATGCACTGGTAGATCCGGGATATGTTTACAATGTCGAGCCGGCAGCAGGTACTTCTGTGCAGGCAGGCTCTTCTGTAACACTGACAGTCAGTCGAGGGGTTGATTATGGCGATAATGCTGAGGTTCCGAGTGTTGTAGGAATGACCAAGGATGCTGCGCTTACTATTTTAGGTAAATTTATTGATATTCAGATAACAGAACAGCAGAGTACAGAAGCTGCAGGTACAGTTATCGCACAGGATCCGGAAGCCTATGCGGCAGCAGACCCGGATCAGCCGATCAGCATTACCATCAGCTCCGGTGACAAGGCTCCATCCACAGACAGCACAGCATCTGCAGATAGCACAGCATCCACAGACAGTACAGCATCTGCGGACAGCACAGTATCCACAACTACATCTACAGCAGATGTCAATGCAAACACAGGCTGGAAATGTACACAGACACTGGATACACCGTCTGGTTACAATGGAGGAGCAATTCGTCTGGAACTGATCCAGGACGTAAACGGTGAGCCTAAGGCATCCACTATCATTGACGGACAGAATATCAGCTTCCCGTATCAGCTTAATATCTCAGGTGCTGAGGGCATTACCTCAGGAACCATCTATCTCTATGAGGAGGTAGACGGGGATTATCAGCAGCTTGGAACCTACACGGTTACATTCAAGAAAGCTGAGTGATCATGCAGGGAAAGATAATCAAAGGTATTGCCGGATTCTACTACGTATATGCAGAAGACGGCAATACATATGAATGCAGAGCCAAGGGAATTTTCCGTAAGGATAAATTCAAGCCTCTGGTAGGTGACAATGTGGACATTACAGTTCTGGATGAAAAGGAACTGGAGGGAAGTGTGACGGAGATCCACAAGCGGAAGAATTCTCTGATCCGTCCGGCTGTGGCCAATGTCGATCAGGCACTGGTGATCTTTGCCATGGATAATCCGAAGCCGAACTTCATGCTTCTGGATCGTTTCCTCATTATGATGGAGAGGGAAGGTGTTCCGGCAGTCATCTGTTTTAACAAAAAAGATCTGGCAACAATGGAAGAGCTGGAATTTCTCTGTGAAACATACCAGAGCTGCGGCTATCAGGTAATCCTGTCAAGTGCCCTGAAGGGGGAAGGTCTTGCAGAGATTGAAGAGGTCCTGCAGGGAAAGACCACCGTTGTGGCCGGCCCTTCCGGCGTGGGGAAATCCTCTCTTACCAATTCTCTTCAGGAAGAAGTGGAGATGGAAACCGGTGAGATCAGCCGTAAGCTGAAACGGGGAAAACATACCACGCGCCATGCACAGATCATACCGGTGGCACAGGATACATTCCTTGTGGATACGCCGGGATTTTCCTCCTTATATATTGAAAATATGGAGGAGCAGGAACTGAAGGATTACTTTCCGGAGTTCCGAAGATATGAAGGACAGTGCCGCTTTCAGGGGTGCCGTCACATACATGAACCGGGCTGCGCCGTTAAGGAAGCCCTTGAGAACAATGAGATCAGCAGACTCCGATATGAAGATTATCTGGAGCTGCACCAGGAATTAAAAGAGAAAAGGAGATACTGAGTCATGGAATACCGATTGTGCCCGTCGATCTTATCAGCAGATTTTAACAGACTGGGAGAACAGATTAAAATTCTGGAAAAGGAAGGCGTTGAATATCTGCATATTGATGTTATGGATGGAGATTTTGTTCCCAGCATTTCTTTTGGAATGCCAGTGATCAAATCAATCCGGAAAGAATCCAACATGTTTTTCGACGTACATTTGATGGTAACAGAACCGGAAAGATATATCCGCGATTTTGTAGAATGCGGAGCAGATTCCATTACTGTACATGCGGAGGCATGTGAGGATCTGGAACGTACACTGGAGCAGATCAGGGCAGCAGGCGTAAAGGCGGCAGTTTCAATCAAGCCATCCACACCGGTAAATGACATCAGCCATCTTCTTGAAGATGTGGATATGGTGCTGATAATGACTGTTCAGCCAGGATTTGGCGGACAGAAATACATGGACGAATGCACGGAGAAGATCCAGGAGCTTCGTGAACTTATTGATGAGGAAGAGCTGGATGTTGATATCCAGGTAGATGGTGGCATCAATGATGATACACTGGAGACTGTTATGCGTGCAGGTGCAAACCTCATGGTTGCAGGTTCCTGGGTATTTAAGGGCGATGTGGCAGCCAATGTAAGACACATTACAGAAAAAATCCACAATATCAAAAAAGAGCTGGACTGAAAATGATCGATACAATAATAATCAGCGGGGGCAATATCCAGAATGGTTTTGCCCTCGATTTTTTAAAAAAAAGAATAGAAGAGAGCCGAGGAAAGAAAATCACTCTTGTTGCTGCAGATAAAGGGATGGAATGGTTTATGAAAAACCGGGAATTTATTCCGGATCTTGCAGTAGGGGATTTTGACAGTCTTTCCGAAGAAGGCAAAAAATACATGGAAAGCCTGAAGGGACCGGAGATCATCAGGCTGAAGCCTGAGAAGGATGATTCGGATACACAGTCTGCGGTAAATCAGATGATCCGCAGGGGTGCAAAGGATATCCTGATCCTGGGAGCTACCGGCACAAGGCTGGATCATGTGCTGGCGAATCTGGGACTGCTTTCCATGGGGAAAGAAAAGGGTGTCCACATTGCGATCGCAGATCAGTGGAATTATATTACACTTGCAGAAAGCGGAACCCTACTGCACAGAGAGGAGCAGTTTGGAAAATATGTTTCATTCTTTACTGTGGGAGGTGATGTGACAGGCCTCACTCTGAGGGGATTTAAGTATCCTCTGAACGGATATCATCTGACAGTAGAAGACAGTGGCCTGACCGTCAGTAATGAGATTTCGGAAGAAACCGCAGAGATTCTGTATGAAAGCGGGCAGCTTCTGATGATCATGTCCAGGGACTGACAGTAACAATAAATGCCTCACAGTTGCGATTTCAGGCTGTGTATGGTAATATGGGACAGGAATGGCCTGAAAAACGGAAAGGCCTGTTTAAAGAGTATCTGAAAAATACTGTAAATAAATATATCGAAAGGACGTATATAGAGAGATGAAATTAGGAATCGTAGGTCTTCCTAACGTAGGAAAAAGTACATTATTCAATTCACTGACAAAAGCCGGAGCAGAATCCGCAAACTATCCGTTCTGTACTATCGACCCCAATGTGGGTGTTGTAACCGTTCCGGATGAGAGACTGAATCTTCTCGGAGATTTTTATAAATCAAAAAAAGTAACACCGGCAGTGATCGAATTCGTCGATATTGCAGGTCTTGTAAAAGGCGCATCTAAAGGAGAGGGACTTGGAAACCAGTTCCTTGCAAATATCCGTGAGGTAGATGCTATCGTTCACGTAGTACGTTGCTTTGAGGATTCCAATGTTGTTCATGTAGATGGAAGCATTGATCCGCTCCGCGATATAGAGACCATTAATCTGGAGCTTGTTTTCTCTGATCTTGAGATCCTCGAGAGAAGAATTGCCAAGGTTACCAAGACTGCACGTATGGATAAGGAAGCTGCCAAAGAGCTTACATTCCTTGAAAAAGTAAAGGCGCATCTGGAAGAGGGACAGCTTGCCATTACTCTTGAAACAGAGAACGAAGACGAGGATGCATGGCTTGCAACTTATAATCTTCTTACTGCAAAACCGGTGATCTATGCGGCTAATGTTGCAGAGGATGATATCGCAGATGATGGGGCGAACAATCAGTATGTACAGGCAGTACGGGAATACGCTGCCAAACAGAACAGCGAGGTATTTGTGATCTGTGCACAGATCGAGGAAGAAATCTCCGAGCTGGATGAAGATGAGAGAAAGATGTTCCTGGAGGATCTGGGACTGACAGAATCCGGCCTTGAGAAGCTGGTGCGCGCAAGCTATCACCTTCTTGGTCTTATGAGCTTCCTGACAGCAGGAGAAGATGAGACAAGAGCATGGACCATCAAGATCGGAACCAAGGCACCGCAGGCAGCAGGTAAGATCCACACAGACTTTGAACGTGGATTTATCAAAGCAGAGGTTGTGAATTATCAGGATCTTCTGGATTGCGGTTCCTATGCAGGTGCCAGAGAGAAGGGCCTTGTACGTATGGAAGGAAAAGAGTACGTTGTACAGGACGGAGATGTGATCTTATTCAGATTTAACGTGTGATCACCAACGTCGTGAAATACCGGCTGTAAGCTGAAAAATTATAACAGGTGATTTTATGGATATGTCAATTCGGTTTCCCGGATTAAATCTGGTTTTGGATTATGTGCCGAGATCCTTTGAGATTTTTGGCTTTGAGATCACGATCTATGGCGTCCTGATCGCGATAGGAATGCTTCTGGGAATCTTTTTTGTGGTACTGGAAGCCAGAAGAAATCATGAAGATCCGGATGCATATCTGGATCTGGCCATCATAACGCTGCTTTCCGGTGTGGCAGGGGCGAGGCTGCTTTATGCGGCTTTTTCCTGGAGCCTTTATAAAAATGATCCGGGACAGCTTCTGAATATACGGTCCGGAGGACTTATGTTTTATGGAGGACTTCTGGGCGGTGTGCTAGGTGGTGCGATCTACTGCAGGATCCGAAAGAAATCCTTCTGTCAGATGGCAGATCTTGCATGCATGGGACTTCTGATCGGGCAGATAATAGGAAAGTGGGGAAGCTTTTTTAACAGAGAATCTTTCGGGGAATATGCAGACAACATTTTTTCCATGCAGTTGCCGCTGACTGCGGTACGGGCAGGAGAGGTCACCACGGCTATGCGTGAAAAGCTTCAAACCGTGGACGGTGGTACCTGGATTTTGGTACAGCCCATGTTTTTCTATGAAAGTCTCTGGTGTCTGCTTGTGCTTTTGGTGCTTATGATGCTGCTTCGCAAAAAAGTATTCCAGGGAGAGATATTTCTGAGATATCTGGCGAGCTATGGTCTGGGAAGAGCAGTGATCCAGTGGTTCCGCACAGATAAAGTACTGTTTCCGGGAACCGGCGTGGATGTTTCGCTGGTGATCTCGGTAATACTTTTTGTTTTTTGCACCGTGGTAGTTGCAGTAAAACGCGTGATGTCCAGAAAGCGGGCAAAAGTACGGATGAGAAGGATCGAGAAAGATCAGCAGGCAGAGAAAGAAGCTGAACAGCAACGGGAAAATGCAGCAGAGAATCTGGAAACAGAGACTGTACAGGGAGAAAAAAATGGACCAGAACGAGATACAGCAGAAAGAGGAAGCTCTTCGGAAAGCGTCACTTTTGCAGCAGCTGCAGGAGGAACGGAAGAAGCTGGACAGCCAGATCAGGAGCAGGAGCGATCTTCTGAAGAATCTGGAGGCCAGCCAAAAAGTTGACCGTATTCTGGAATTATATTACGGAAACTGAGATCAAACAGATACAGATGCTTTTGTCTGATGGATCAGAGTATAGGATAAGATACCGGCATTTGAATGATAAGAGCAGCAGAACACTGCCCTGCAGGAAAACGTCTTCTGCGACGTTTCCGGCAGGGCAGTTTTTGTGCTGTGCAGCAGGAATATATCAGTACATCTTTCGGAAATCCAGGGGAGTTGTGCCTGTGACTTTACGGAACATGGCGATAAAGTGGCTGGCGTCGGAAAATCCGGAAGCGCTGGCAACATCCTGGATCTTCATATCCGGTCTGGAAAGCAGAAGCTCACGGGCGCGGCTGATGCGGTACATGGTAACGTATTCGTAAACCGAGCAGCCCATAAAACGGCGGAACAGACGGGAAAGATACTGCGGAGAGACAAAAACGCTCCGGCTCAGCTGCGCTGCAGTGATATCCTGCTGATAACCGGTTTCGATTTCTTTTATTACCGGGATCACATATCTCTGGTAGAGAGGATTATCCTGTATCTTCGGAGAAGCTGCACAGTCTGTAAAATTCATAAGAAAGTTGTAGCAGTCGGAAGAAAGAGATTTCATATCCGGTGTGGGCTGATGATATTTACGCAAGGTAGAAGAAATCATTTTCCGGATACTGGCCCCCTGTTCCTTTTCAACAAGGATCACTTCCTGGTTGTCTGTCATGGAAGGGATGCTGCCTGCCAGTGTTCCTGTGAAGGTGGCAAACATTGTGGTCCAGGAAGTAGACTCTCTGTGATAGGAATGAGGGACACCGGGAGCGATGAGGATGCCCTCGTTGGCTCCGAGAGTATAAAATTTTCCACGGACTTCAATGCGTCCGGTACCCTTTTCAGTCTGGAGGTAATGATAATACGGATATCCGTCCGGACGGAAGATATTAACCTGATTCCAGTGGTTCCCAAGAGATTCAAACATGAAGGGAGCACTGACCGGAGTATTTCTGAAATAGATCGACATGATATTCACCTGTTTCTAAATGTTATATATTTTGGCGAAACATATTATACCATAATCCGGTGGATTATACTATAATGATCATAGCATAAAAAAACGAAGGATCCGGCAGAAAAACAGAAGCCGCCGGACAGGAGGAAAAAATGAAAAGATTTGATCATTCTCTGTTAAAAGATCCCCGGTATTTCAGCGATGGAAGAATGGATGCTCATTCAGATCATACGTATTATCGCTGTGAGGAAGAGAGAGAAGATGGAAAAACTTCTTTCCGTCACAGCCTGAATGGTCTCTGGAAGTTCCATTATGCACGGAATTATGCATCTGCCATCCCAGGTTTTGAGGAAGAAGCATATTCCTGCAAGGACTGGGAGGATATTTATGTGCCGGCACATATCCAGATGGAAGGATATGATGCACCGCAGTATGCCAATGTCCAGTATCCGTGGGAAGGCCATGAAGAACTTCATCCGGGACAGATCCCGGAACGTTTTAACCCGGTGGCAAGCTATGTGAAATATTTCCATGTGCCGGAGAGCATGAAAGGAAAAAGAGTATTTGTCTCATTCCAGGGAGCAGAGAGCGGACTGGCTCTGTGGCTCAATGGAAAATTTGTGGGATACAGTGAAGATTCTTTTACTCCGTCAGAATTTGAGCTTACGGAATATCTGAAGGACGGCGAGAACAAGCTGGCGGCACAGGTGTTCAAATGGACAGCCAGCAGCTGGTGCGAGGATCAGGATTTTTACCGTTTTTCCGGAATTTACAGAGATGTTTATCTGTTTACGGTACCGGATGTCCATGTATATGATCTCAGGATCCGTGCCATTCCGGATGAAACTCTCAAAAAAGCCGAGCTTGAGATCGTGACCAGTACCTGGGGAAAAGGAAAAATGAAGCTTACACTTTCCGGAAAGGGAGAGGTTCTTTTGCAGGAGGAAAGATCTCTGAACGGAGAGGATACCTGTACCTGGGAGATTCAGGATCCCCTTCTCTGGAGTGCAGAAGAGCCGAATCTCTATGATCTGGAGCTGGAGATCAGTGATGAAAGCGGAAAGCTCCAGGAGATCATCCCGGAGAAAGTTGGTTTCCGCCGTTTTGAAATGAAGGATGGTATCATGACCCTTAACGGAAAACGTATCGTATTCAAGGGTGTGAACCGCCATGAGTTCAGCTCCGTCACAGGAAGACATGTGTCCCGTGAGGAACTGCTCAAAGACATCGTGATCATGAAACAGAACAACATCAATGCAATCCGTACCTGTCATTATCCGGATGCATCTCCGATCTACCATCTCTGCGATGAATATGGTATTTACATGATCGCAGAAAACAATCTGGAGTCTCACGGAACCTGGGATATAGCAGAATTTACCGGAGATTACACGGATATCGTTCCGCACAACAAACCGGAATGGCTGGGCATGATGCTGGACCGTGTAAATTCCATGTATCAGCGTGACAAGAACCACCCGGCGATCCTGATCTGGTCCTGTGGAAATGAATCCTTTGGCGGAAAAGATATCTTTGAGATGTCTGAGTTTTACCGCAAGAATGATCCTACAAGACTGGTACATTATGAGGGGGTTATCCATGACCGCAGCTACAATGCTACCAGTGACATGGAAAGCCAGATGTATACTTCCGTAGAAGCGATCCGGGAGTTCCTTGCAAAGGATGACAGCAAGCCGTTTATCTGTTGTGAGTATACCCATGCAATGGGAAATTCCTGCGGCGCAATGCATAAATATACAGATCTTACAGATACAGAACCGAAATATCAGGGTGGCTTTATCTGGGATTACATTGATCAGTCTATTTACAAAAAAGACCGTTACGGAAAAGAATTCCAGGCATACGGCGGAGACTTTGGTGAACGTCCTACGGATTATAATTTCAGTGGAAACGGTATCGCATACGGCGGTGACAGAGATGCTTCTCCAAAGATGCAGGAGGTAAAATTCAACTACCAGAATATCACTGCGCAGGTAAGTGAGGATTCTGTTAAGATCATCAACAAAAATCTTTTTGTAAATACGGACACATTCCGATGTGAAGTGACTCTTGCAAAGAACGGTCATGTTCTCCGCACAGAGACACTGGATACAGCGGTGGAGCCTTTAAGCCAACAGACCTACAGACTTCCATTTGGAAAACAGCAGCGCCCGGGCGAATATACGGTAACCGTAGCCTTCCTTCTCAGAGAAAAAACACTCTGGGCAGAGGCAGGGCATGAGGTTGCTTTCGGCCAGCATGTTTATCAGGTGGAAGGAATACCGGAAGCTCCTGCGAGTGGCGTGGAGCTTGTGAGAAGCCTTCATAACATCGGTGTCCGCGGGGAAAATTTCGAAGTGCTGTTCTCTGTTCTCAATGGTGGCCTGGTTTCGTATAAATATGCAGGAAGAGAAATGATCGAAGCGATCCCGAAGCCCAACTTCTGGAGAGCACCTACAGATAATGATTGCGGAAGTCTGATGCAGATGCGTTATGCACAGTGGAAGATCGCCAGCATGTACGCAAGTCATAAGGATTACCGAAAAGGTATGTATGGTCCGGCCAATGCTCCGGAGACAACGGTTCACGAAAACAGCGTGGAGGTTGCTTTTACCTACATCCTGCCAACTACGCCTGCCAGTGAATGCCGCCTTGCCTATGAGGTAACCGGAGATGGAAGAGTAAAGACAACGCTGACCTATGATCCTGTAAAAGAGCTGGGCGATATGCCGGAGTTCGGAGTACTCTTTAAATTCAATGCGGATTATGATCATGTTCAGTGGTACGGCCTGGGACCGGCAGAGACTTATGCAGACCGGAAGCATGGCGCAAAACTCGGCATTTATGAGAATCTCGTGACAGACAATATGGCACGCTATCTTGTGCCGCAGGAATGCGGAAACAAAGAGGAAGTACGCTGGGCAAAGATCACAGACAGAAAGGGTAGAGGAATGCTCTTTGAGATGGATAAAGAAAACGGCCCGATGATGTTCTCAGCACTTCCATATACTCCTCATGAAATGGAAAATGCCATGCATCCCTATGAGCTTCCGGCAATCCATTATACCGTTGTCCGTGCTGCAAAGGCGCAGATGGGTGTTGGAGGAGATGACAGCTGGGGTGCCCGCACGCATCCGGAATACCTCCTGGATACCAATGGAAAGATGAAATTTTCCTTTGCGTTCAAAGGTCTTTAAAATGTCATAAAATAACAGAACATAAAGTCAGAAAAAAGCTTCCGGCGACTGTCCGGAAGCTTTTTCGTTTCATAATAATGCACAGAAAATAAACAGGTTGAAAAAAAACCTGTGGATATTTCATGAAATGAAAAAAAACTTGGATATGCACTTGTTTTTTCATGGTAAATAGTTTAAAATGATTACATAAGTGGTAGAAAGTGGTGAATAGTGGTAGCGAATGGGGATGAGTGGCAGAACACACCATTTGCGCCCTGGAAGCACGAAGGGGAGAATCGTGTTTCACGAGAGTAGGTGGGTTTCATGTTCATGGGCGAGTATAATCATACGATCGACGCGAAGGGGCGTCTGATCATCCCTTCCAGGTTCAGGGAACTCTTAGGGGAAGAGTTCGTACTGACAAGAGGGTTGGATGGTTGCCTTTCTATTTATCCGATGGATGAATGGGTTGCCTTTGAAGAGAAACTCCGAGCATTACCACTTACAAATAAAGACGCAAGAACCTTTTCACGTTTCTTTGTAGCCGGAGCTACAGCATGTCAGCTGGATAAGCAGGGAAGAATCCTGGTGCCGCAGACGCTGCGCCAGTTCGCTGGTCTGGATAAGGATGTGGTGCTTACGGGTAATCTGAACCGGATCGAGGTTTGGAGCAAAGAGAAGTGGAGCGAGAACTGCAATTATGATGATATGGACAGCATTGCGGAAAGCATGCAGAACATAGGAATCGTCATTTGAGCATAACGCAGGTAGAAATCCCACAGGAGACGGATATGGAATTTAAGCATAAATCTGTATTACTCGATGAGACCATTAACGGCTTAAGGGTAAAGCCGGATGGAATCTATGTGGATGGCACTTTAGGAGGAGCGGGACACGCCACAGAGGTGTGTAAGAAACTTTCTGCCAAGGGGAGATTTATTGGCATAGATCAAGACCAGGATGCGATAATTGCTGCGAGTGAACGGCTGTCAGCCTTTAATCAGGTGACAATCATTCGCAGCAATTATTGTTACATGGCAGATGAGCTGAGATCCCGTGGCATTGAGAAGGTGGACGGGATCCTGCTGGATTTAGGAGTGTCATCTTATCAGCTGGATAATGAAGAGAGAGGTTTTTCTTATCGGTACGATTCTCCTCTGGACATGCGAATGGACAGAAGACAGAGCCGTACAGCCGGTGATATTGTCAACGGCTATGAGGAACGGGAACTGTATCGTATTATCCGTGATTACGGCGAAGACAAATTTGCCAAAAATATAGCGAAACACATTGTGGCTGCCAGAGAGCAGGCACCGATCCGGACAACCGGAGAACTGACAGAGATCATACGGGGTGCGATCCCCATGAAAATACAGGCTACAGGAGGACATCCGGCCAAGAGGACTTTTCAGGCAATACGTATTGAGCTCAACCGGGAGCTTGACGTGCTCAGGGATTCCCTGGACGGCATGATCGATCTCCTGGATGACGGAGGAAGGATCTGTATCATTACATTCCATTCTCTGGAAGACAGGATTGTCAAGACCATTTTCCGAAAAAATGAAAATCCCTGTACCTGCCCGCCGGATTTTCCGGTCTGTGTATGCGGAAAGAAATCCAAGGGGAAGGTGATCACAAGGAAACCGATCTTACCGGGAAAAGAGGAAATGGAAGAGAATCCGAGATCCAAAAGTGCGAAGCTTCGTATTTTTGAACGGAAAATGTAGTTGAGAGATGGAAGGTAGGCAAATGGCGAAGACAGGAAGAGGGACTACAGCCAGAAGAAATCGAAATACCGTCAGGAACAGCAGAGAAATGTATGTTCAGGGAAATGCGGTAAAACGGTTGCAGGAAGTTCCTCAGAGGACTGATCTGCCCGAGATACAGGAAAGGCGACGGCTGGCTCAGAAAAGAAAACAGAAATCCGCAGTACCTGTGACACCGGCAAAACAGATGGTGAGCAGACAGGCACAGCGGAACCGGGAAAAGGCAATGGCCATGAACAAGGGGTTCGTTCTGTTTCTTACGGCAGTTTCCATCGCAGTACTTTTTACCTGTATCAATTATCTTCAGGTAAAATCCGAAATCACGGCGAGTATGAAAAATGTTGCAAATCTGGAATCTGAGCTTGCACAGCTGAAAGAAGATAACGATGCATATTACAGTCAGGTCACTTCTACAGTGGATATCAGCGAGATCAAGAAAAAAGCTATCGGCGAGCTTGGAATGAAATATCCTTCGGAGGATCAGATACAGACTTATACCACTGAAGGAAACAGTTATGTGAGACAGTATCAGGATGTGGACACACACAAGTAGCAGAAGTACAGTTTTTAAGCAGGTGATCGATTGAGTACAAGAAGGCGCAGGCCGGTAAAAAAAATAAATTACAGTATGAAGAAAAAGCTGGCAGTACTATTTTCCTTAGTGTTGCTGGCTTTAGTCGGTTTGGTGGCAAGAATTACCTATATCAATGCCACCAGCGGAAGCAAATATCGAAAGCAGGTGCTGAGCCAGGCTCAGCAGAAATATGAAAATCAGACACTCCCGGCAAAAAGAGGAGATATCTATGACCGGAACGGAAATATCCTGGCAACCAGCAACAAGGTCTATAATGTGATCCTTGACTGTCTGGAGGTCAATAAGGATCAGGATTCCGTGGAGCCTACCATCAAGGCGCTTGTAGAAGTTCTGGGACTTGATGAAGATGAGATGCGGAAGCTTCTCACCGACAGCGGTACAAAGGAAAGTCAGTATCAGATCGTAAAGAAACAGATCTCCATGGACGACAAAAAAGCCTTCGAAAAATACGAAGATCCGGGAGACGACAGTGAACTGACTGCCACGCAGCTGAAAGAACGTTCCAAGATCACAGGTGTATGGTTTGAAGAAGATTATCTCAGATCTTATCCGTTTAATGAGACTGCCTGTGATACCATTGGATTTACACTTTCCAGAGATGTGGCGGATGCCGGACTGGAAGGATATTACAATGCGACACTTACCGGCGTGGATGGAAGACAATACGGATACATCAACAACAATTCCGACGTAGAACAGACGATTATCGAACCGACGGATGGCAAAAGCATTGAGACCTCGCTGGATCTGGGACTTCAGCAGATCGTGGAAAAATACGTAAATACCTTTGAAGAAAAGATGGGAGCCAAAAATGTAGGCGTGATCATCGAGGATCCGAAAACAGGAGAGATCCTGGCAATGGATGGCGGTGACCGTTATGATCTGAATAACCCGAGAGATCTTTCAAACGTGTATTCCCAGAGTGAGATCGATGCCATGAACGATGAGGAGACCGTAGATGCGCTGAACGGAATGTGGAGTAATTTCTGCGTGACAGATGCCTACGAGCCGGGATCGGTTGTAAAGCCTATCGTTATGGGCTCCGCACTTGAAATGGGAGCGATTTCCGAGAGCGATAATTTTGTCTGTGACGGCGGACAGTCTTTTGGAGCGGAAGGTGCGACTACTTTCATCAAATGTGCGGTATGGCCGGATGCTCACGGGACAGAAGCTCTTTCCGATGTCATTGCCAATTCCTGCAACGATGGTATGATGCAGATCGCAGCAAAGATGGGAAAAGATAATTTCCTTAAGACACAAAGCGTTTTCAATTTCGGAACAAGAACCGGTATCGATCTTCCCAATGAGGGAAGCGGTGTGATCCATACCAGCGATACCATGGGAGAAACGGAGCTTGCATGCTCTGCTTTCGGACAGGGATATACACTGACCATGATCCAGGAGATCAATGCAATGTGTTCTGTTATCAATGGAGGATACTACTATCAGCCTCATCTGGTGACGAAGATCAAGGACAGCAGCGGCGGAATCGTAAAAACGATCTCTCCGACACTGATGAAGCAGACGATTTCCGAGAAGATATCTGCAGACATCCGTTCCTACATGGCAGCCAGTGTAGACCATGGTACCAGCCGTACCTCCAAGGTGCAGGGCTACAGCTCCGGTGGTAAAACCGGTACTGCCGAGAAGCTTCCGCGAGGCAATGGCAAGTATCTGGTATCTTTTATCGGATTTGCACCGGTAGATGATCCGGCACTTGTGATCTATGTAGTTGTGGATGAGCCGAAGGTAGATGATCAGGCAAGCAGTACGTACGCACAGTACATTGCACAGGGAATCCTTTCCGAAGCACTTCCGTATCTGAATGTACAGCCGGATGAGGCAGAGGATGGAGAAGTTCCGACTACAGAGCTGTGGGAACTTTTTAAGGGAATCAGCGATTCTGCAACAGGAACCGGCGCAGACGGGCAGAAGGAGGCAATTTCCGATGAGAATGTACCAAGTCCGCCGGAAGATGAGTCGGAGGACAGTGATACCGAAGATAATAACGATATGCAGAGCGAAGGTCTTACCAACGAGGAGGCCGGTCTGGAATAGATAAAAAGAATACCCTCTCAGGGGAACGTCATATATTACAGTGACTACCTCTGAGAGGGATTTTTTATGATCCGGACCATGGTTTATCACAGGAAAAAAATATGGGTGGTTTTTCTGATCTGCATAATGCTTCTTCTGGGACTTGTGGGAAGACTCTGGTATCTTATGAACGTCCGGGCAGAATATTATTCAAAAAAGGCGGAGAATCTTCATGAGAGGGAACGTGACATAAAAGCAGCCAGGGGAAAGATCCTGGACATCAGGGGAAATATTCTGGCAGATAACCGGACAGTCTGCACCGTATCGGTGATACACAGCCAGATCAAAGATTCGGAAAAAGTGATCCGGGTACTTTCCGGAGTATTGTCCGTGAAAGAAGAGGAAATCCGGAAAAAAGTTGAAAAAGTTTCTTCTATTGAAAGAATACAGACAAATGTGGAAAAAAGCATTGGAGACAGGATCCGGGAATATGACCTTGAGGGAGTGAAGGTAGATGAGGATTATCGGAGATATTATCCCTATGGATCTCTCGCTTCAAAAGTACTGGGATTTACCGGAGGCGATAATCAGGGGATCATTGGTCTTGAAGTGAAATACGATGAGATCCTGAAAGGAGAGCCCGGGAAGATCCTCACAGTTACGGATGCACGTGGTGTGGAGATCGACGGAACCGGAGAACGGAGGAAGGAACCGGTGTCAGGAAATACTCTGCGTACCAGTCTGGATGTTAATATCCAGGAATATGTGCAGCAGGCAGCCGGTAAAGTTATGGAAGAAAAACAGGCGGAGAGAGTATCCATACTACTTATGAACCCTCAGAACGGAGAAATCTATGCCTGTGTCAATGTGCCCGAATTTGATCTGAACGATCCGTTTACTCTGAATACAGAAGAAACAGCAGCAGAGGGAGAAAAAAAGCAGGATCTTCTGAACCGGATGTGGAGAAATCCCTGCCTGAATGATACCTATGAACCTGGTTCGACTTTTAAGATCATCACTATGGCAGCGGGACTGGAAGAAGGTGTTGTGTCAACAGAGGATCGTTTTTTCTGTCCGGGCTATAAGGTGGTGGAGGACCGGCGGATCCACTGTGCAAAGAGAACAGGACATGGTGCGCAGAGTTTTGTAGAAGGCGCCCAGAACTCCTGCAACCCGGTATTTATTGAGGTAGGTCTGCGGCTTGGAGCAGACCGTTATTACAAATATTTTAAACAGTTCGGACTTTTAAAAAAAACAGGAATAGATCTTCCGGGAGAGGCAGGAACGATCATGCATAACCCCAAAAATATGGGAGAGGTGGAGCTTGCCACGGTATCCTTTGGCCAGTCGTTTCAGATCACACCGATCCAGCTTGCAACAACCGTCAGTGGGATCATCAATGGCGGAAACCGGATCACACCTCATTTTGGGATCAGCGTGGAAAGTGCGGACGGAACAAAGGTGCGGACACTGGAATATCCGGTGGAAAGCGGGATCGTGTCCGGTGAGACTTCCCGGACAGTACGTACGATCCTGGAAACTGTAGTTTCAGAAGGCTCCGGAAAAAATGCCGGGATCAAGGGGTTTTCTATTGGGGGAAAAACAGCTACCTCTCAGACACTGCCCAGAGGCTCAGGCAGATATATTTCTTCATTTCTGGGGTTTGCCCCGGCAGAGGATCCGAAGGTCCTGGCTCTTTGTATCATCTATGCACCTCAGGGTATGTATTATGGCGGGATCATTGCCGCACCGGTGGTACGCAGTATTTTTGAAAATGTACTTCCCTATCTTGGAATCGAGAGGACAGTTACGGAAACTCCATCCGGGGAAAACCGGGCAGATGGGGTTGATTAATGAGGATAAAAGCCTTATACTGTTGAAGAAGTATAAAAAAACGAAAGAATTAGAGGTGTGAGGATGGAGTTTCATGTTGTGATCCCTGTGCTGATCTCATTTGCGATCAGCCTTGTATTAGGACCGATTGTTATCCCTTTTTTAAGAAGACTTAAAATGGGACAGACAGAGAGAGAGCTGGGTGTGCAGTCTCACCTGAAAAAGAATGGCACCCCTACTATGGGTGGAGTGATCTTTCTCATTGCAACAACTGTAACATCACTGTTTTATATCAGAGATTATCCGATGATCATCCCGGTACTTTTCCTGACACTGGGATTTGGACTGATCGGATTTCTGGATGATTATCTGAAGGTAGTCCTGAAGCGTTCTGACGGACTTCTGCCATGGCAGAAAATGGCACTGCAGATCGTTGTGACAGCTGTATTTGCTTTTTATCTTGTAAATTATTCCAACGTATCCCTGACTATGAAGATCCCGTTCTGGAGCGGACATTATCTGAACCTGGGATGGTTTGCGGTTCCGGTACTGTTCTTTGCGGTGATCGGTACAGTAAACGGAGTCAATTTTACGGATGGACTTGACGGACTGGCTTCCAGTGTTACCCTGATCGTGGCAGTATTCTTTACGGTGGTTTCCCTTGGAATGGAAAGTGGTGTGGAACCTATCACCTGTGCAGTTGTGGGCAGTCTTATGGGATTCCTTCTGTTTAATGTATATCCTGCCAAGGTATTTATGGGAGACACCGGTTCTCTGGCATTGGGAGGATTTGTGGCTGGTGTGGCTTATGCCATGCAGATGCCGCTGTTTATCATCCTGGTCGGACTGATCTACCTTGTGGAGGTATTGTCTGTTATGCTCCAGGTATCCTATTTCAAGGCAACACACGGAAAAAGAATTTTCAAGATGGCGCCTATCCACCATCATTTTGAGCTTTGTGGGTGGTCCGAGACACGGGTTGTTGCAGTGTTCTCTGTTGTAACTGCTATTATGTGCCTGATCGCTCTCCTGGCATTATAAGGAGGAACAGAAAAATGGATTTAAAAGGAAAAAAGGTTCTCGTTTTCGGAGCCGGAAAAAGCGGCATCGGAGCAGCTGATCTGCTTGGAAGTGCAGGAGCACAGCCGGTGATCTATGACGGAAACGCAGATCTTGATAAAGAGGTAGTTTTACATAAAACAAACGGAAAATACACCCCGGAGATCTGGGCCGGAGATTTTCCGGAGAGAGCGCTGGACATTCTTGATCTCGTAGTGCTAAGCCCGGGAGTTCCCACAGACCTTCCGCTGGTAAAGAGCTTCTATGAAAAGGGCCTTCCGGTATGGAGCGAGGTGGAGCTTGCCTACCGTACAGGCAAGGGAGAGGTTCTTGCGATCACAGGAACCAACGGTAAGACAACAACTACAGCACTCCTCGGAAAGATCATGGGAGATGCCCGTGAATCTGTATTTGTTGTAGGAAATATCGGAACTGCATATACATCCAAATCATTGGAGATGAGGGAGGATTCCGTAACTGTTGCGGAGATCAGCAGCTTCCAGCTGGAGACCATTGACCAGTTCCGCCCGAAGGTAAGTGCGATCCTCAACATCACAGAGGATCATCTGAACCGTCATCATACCATGGAGGAATACATCCGTGTAAAAGAACTGATCACCAAAAATCAGGGACCGGAAGATGTATGTGTTCTGAATTACGAGGATGAAGTCCTTCGTAAATTCGGTGAAAATATCGTTCCGAAGGTGGTATATTTCTCAAGTCTTCGCAAACTGGATAGGGGAATCTATCTGGACGGAGACCAGATCATTCTCAAAACAGAAAAAGAAGAGATCCCGATCGTAAAAACCGGAGAGCTTAAGATCCTGGGACGTCATAATCACGAGAATGTAATGGCAGCAGCAGCCATGGCATATTATGCGGGAGTTTCTGTGGAGAGTATCCGCAAGAGTGTCTGTGAGTTTGTGGCAGTTCCACACAGGATCGAGTATGTGACGGAGAAAAACGGTGTTGCATATTACAACGATTCCAAGGGAACCAATCCGGATGCGGCCATCAAGGGGATTCAGGCAATGAACCGTCCGACTCTTCTGATCGGCGGCGGCTACGACAAGGAATCCAGCTACGATGAGTGGATAGAATCCTTCGACGGAAAAGTCCGTTATCTTGTTCTCATCGGTCAGACGAAAGAGAAGATCAAAGCAGCAGCAGAACGTCTTGGATTTACAGATATCATCCTCTGCGAGGATCTGAAGGAAGCTGTCCGGGTCTGTGCGGAAAAAGCTAATCCCGGAGATGCAGTTCTGCTTTCACCGGCATGTGCGAGCTGGGGACAGTTTGATAATTATGAGCAGCGCGGTGACATGTTCAAGGAATATGTGAAAGCACTGTAATAATCCGAAAAATACATACATAAGCTGAAATAAAGACCACTGTGGAGGCCATGCATGAAGGCAGGACAGAAACAGACCGGAAAGACAGATACCGTTCTCTGGGCACTGGTTCTGATTCTGGTGGTATTGGGACTCGGGGCGCTTTTTTCGGCAAGTGAATATAATGGCAGAGTACGTTTCCACGACTCTGCCTATTATTTTAAAAAGCAGCTCTTTGCCACGGCACTGGGGCTGCTTGTTATGTATCTGGCATCACGGGTAGATTACCGGCTGTTTGTAAAGCTGGCGCCGGCTGCCTATATTTTTTCACTGTTTCTGTCTGCTGCAGTCCTGCTTTTCGGACAGGAGATCAATGGGTCGAAGAGGTGGCTGAACCTGGGGCCGCTTTCCTTTCAGCCGTCGGAGTTTTCCAAGATGGCAGTGATATTGTTCCTGGTGTGGCAGATCAGCAATACAAAAAGCAAAACAACCGGATTCTGGTTTATCTGCAGGACTATGATGACTTTGCTTCCGGTAGCAGGTCTGGTGGGCTCCAATAACTTAAGCACAGCGGTGATCATTCTAGGAATCGGTGTGCTGCTGATCTTTGTGGCCAATCCCAGATATCTGCAGTTTCTCGCGCTTGGAGGTGCGGGGACAGGATTTATTGCGGTTTTTCTTGCTGCGGAGAGTTATCGTCTGGAACGCCTGGCAATCTGGCGGGATCCGGAAAAATATGAAAAAGGATTTCAGACCATACAGGGCCTGTATGCAATCGGAAGCGGAGGGATCTTTGGCAAGGGGTTCGGGAACAGTCTGCAGAAGCTGGGATTTGTCCCGGAAGCCCAGAATGATATGATATTTTCTATTGTGTGTGAGGAAACGGGGATACTGGGAGCCTTTCTGACACTTTTTCTGTTTGGTATCCTGATCTGGAGGCTCTGTATTCTGGCATTAAACTGCCGGGATCTGCAGGGAACGTTGCTGTGTGCCGGGATCATGGCACATATGGCGATCCAGGTAGTCCTGAATGTTGCAGTAGTAACGAATACGATTCCCAACACCGGGATCACTCTGCCCTTTGTAAGCTATGGCGGAACTTCTGTTGTTTTTCTTCTGGGGGAAATGGGGCTGGCCTTAAGTGTCAGCAGTCACAGACATGGAAGGATCACATAGAATAACAAGTAAGAGGCCCTTTTAGGAGTGGAATACTTGAATGAGATCGATGAGATCATCGTGACCGGAGGCAGGCCGCTGCATGGAAGCGTCCGGATCCAGGGGTCAAAAAATGCGGCACTTCCGGTTATGGCAGCAGCACTCTTAAGCACCGGGACCAGTGTACTGCGGGGATGCCCGAGAATCAGTGATGTATATTTGATGGAAAAGATCCTGAAATATCTGGGGGCAGAAACCTGGTGGGAAGGTCAAGATCTTTATCTGGACTGTAGCCATGCGGACGGCACCATGATACCGGAGTGTTATTCCGGAAAAATGCGTTCTTCCGTGATCTTAATGGGAGCAATGCTGGGGCGGAGCAAAAAGGCACAGACAGGATATCCCGGAGGCTGTGTGATCGGAAAGCGGCCGGTGGATCTTCATATCCAGGTTTTGCGCCGCCTTGGGGCAGCTGTGGTGGAAAACAGCGGGATGATCCGGGCATCCTGTGGAAAACTCCGAGGTGCAGAGATGTTTTTTCAAAAAAGAAGTGTAGGCGCTACAGAACAGGGCATTCTGGCAGCGGTTCTTGCAGAGGGGAAAACAGTTCTTAACGGCTGTGCCTGTGAACCGGAAATTTATTGGCTTTGCCATTATCTTACCGGAATGGGGGCAAAGATCCGGATTCGTGAAAAAGGCTGTATCTGTATTGAAGGAGTGGAGAAGCTTGAAGCCGGCGATGACTGCATTCCACCAGACCGTATTGTCGCCGGAACCTATCTTATGGCAGCGGCGGCAACCAGAGGAGAGATCATCCTGGAAAATCCGCCTCTGGAGGAAATGGGTGGAATCCTGGATGTATATCGGAAAATGGGTGGACAATGCCGCCGGGTAGGTGGTAAACTAATAGTCAACGGAAAAAATACAGGTTTTCCCCTGGAGCTTCTGGAAACAGAAGTTTATCCGGGATTTCCTACAGACCTGCAGTCTCCTGCGATGGCGGTACTGGCCACGATCCCGGGAGTGAGCAGGATCCGCGAGAAGATTTTTGAAGACAGATATAAAACAGCTTCATGGCTCTGTAAAATGGGAGCACAGATTCAGATCCGAGATGGAGTTGCTGTGATATACGGAGGGCAGCCTCTGACCGGTTGTACTGTGGAAGCAGAGGAGCTTCGCGGTGGTGCGGCACTTGTGATCGCAGCACTTGCCGCACAGGGGATTACCAGGATTCGGGGCTGTTGTTTCATAGAAAGAGGCTATGAACATATCTGTGAGGATCTGACCGCACTGGGCGGTCTGCTGATAAAGGACAGAGGAACTTTATGAAAACATCAAAAAAAAAGTCACTGAAAGCAGTTGGCGTACTTCTTGTCCTGCTGCTGGCAGGAATTATTTTCTTTTTTACGTATTATCAGGTAGATGAAGTGCAGGTGATGGGCAGCAGCCATTATTCTGAAAAACAGATCAGGAAGATGGTACTCAGGGGACCGCTGGCATCCAATTCTGTTTTTGCACCGCTTCTTTATACTAAGCAGAACACAAAAGATGTTCCTTTTGTAGAAGGTTATACCGTAACAAGGCTGAACCGGCACACCATCTGTGTCAGTGTGAAGGAGAAGGATATCGTTGGTTGTATCCCTTATCTGGACAGTTATATTTATTTTGACAGAAACGGTATTTTTGTGGAAGGATCCACGGAACGTGACGAAAAAATCCCGTTTTTTGACGGGATCAAAGTCAAAAAAGTGATCCAGAACGAGAAACTCCCCATCAAGGATGAAACAGTGATGAACACGGCAGTTGCTCTTTCTACTATTTTTGCAAAAAATGATAAGGTTCCGGATCACATTGAATTTGAAGATGACGGACAGATCAGTCTTGTTTACGGGGATATCACGGTTAAACTTGGAAAGGATGAATATCTGGAAGACAAAATGACCAGAGTTCTGGCTATCCTTCCGATGATTTCCGGAAAAAAAGGAATTCTCCATGCAGAAAATGTAAATGATAATTCCAAGAACATTACCCTGGAGCAGGAACAGGATGAGAGCCAGACTTCCGCAGAAAACTGGACCGGTGGCTATGATGAGGAGGGAAATTATACCGGAGAAGGCGAATATGACGAAAATGGTAACTATGTAGGACCGAAACCGCAGACGGATCTGGAGTATGCGCAGGAAAACTGGGTGGGTGGTTATGATGAAGAGGGAGATTACACAGGCAGTGGTGAGTACGATGCCAACATGACCTATGTAGGCGAAGCCCCCACAGAAGAAACCATGGCAGAAAAAGGAAACTGGAAGGGCGGTTACCGGGAAGACGGCGGCTATGACGGAGTCAGTGAATATGACCGTGATGGCAATTACGTAGGCACTCTGGAGGATTATCAGGCCTCGGCAGAAAGCTCCGGAGACGGAACAGATTCCGAAGATCCAGATGCTCAGAGTACGGATACCGAAGATCCGGAAAATGAAGAAGATTCTTCAGACAGCAGCCTGGACAGCATCGGGAAAGAGGCTGATTACAGCAGTGATCTGGGAGACGGGTCTGAGGATTATGATGAAAATACGTACAGCGATTACAGTGATGAGTACGATTATGAGTAAAGATAAAAAAAGCTTTCTTAATGTATAGTACCGGTATTTGGGCATTTTGCCAGAGATTGTTTTGTAAATGTTTCGGTTAATAGAAACAGTGCCGAAATTTAGTGAAAAAAGTATAAAAAAACAAAATTAATGGTTGATTAATTACCGAAAAAAATATATGATATAACTATGTGTATATGTAGCTTGGAATAGATTATTACACTGAATCGGATATCAGGTAGAAATAAAGGAGGAAGTACATTGTTAGAGATAATGACGAATGAGGCTGAGTCTTCTGCGAAAATTATTGTAATTGGAGTAGGTGGCGCAGGTAATAATGCGGTAAACAGAATGGTGGAAGAGGCCATTGGCGGAGTTGAGTTTGTAGGTGTTAATACCGATAAACAGGCTCTGACACTGTGTAAAGCTCCGACTGTACTTCAGATTGGTGAGAAAATTACGAAAGGTCTCGGCGCCGGCGCACAGCCGGAGGTTGGACAGAAGGCAGCTGAGGAGAGCATTGAGGAAGTTAAGAAGATCATCGAGGGAGCGGACATGGTTTTCGTTACCTGTGGTATGGGAGGCGGAACCGGAACCGGAGCTGCTCCTGTGATTGCCGGTGCGGCAAAAGAGATGGGTATCCTGACTGTCGGTGTTGTTACCAAGCCTTTCCGTTTTGAAGCAAAGACCCGTATGAACAATGCACTTGCGGGAATCGAGAATCTGAAGAAAGCAGTTGACACTTTGATTGTCATCCCCAATGACAAGTTACTTGAGATCGTTGACAGAAGAACAACCATGCCGGAAGCACTGCGTAAGGCTGATGAAGTTCTTCAGCAGGCAGTACAGGGTATCACAGACCTGATCAATCTGCCGGCTCTTATCAACCTTGACTTTGCAGATGTGCAGACAGTCATGACAGACAAGGGAATCGCTCACATCGGTATCGGTGAGGCAAGAGGCGATGACAAGGCTATGGAGGCTGTACAGCAGGCGGTATCTTCTCCGCTTCTTGAGACAACCATCAAGGGCGCTACTCATGTGATCATCAACATTTCCGGAGATATTTCTCTTATGGATGCCAACGATGCTGCAAGCTATGTACAGGAGCTTACAGGTGAGGAGGCAAACATCATCTTTGGTGCTATGTATGATGATTCTGTTGCAGATTATGCAAGAATTACAGTTATTGCTACAGGTCTTACAGACAATAACCTTCAGAACACACCATTTGGAAACAGAGCTTCCAATTCTGTATTTGGAAACACCAAAAAAACAAGCCAGTCACAGCCAGGTGGTATGAACCTTAACATGCCAAGCTTCAGCCTGCCGACTATGAATTCCACACAGTTTGGAACAAAGGCTCCTACAAGCACTGTTCAGAAAAAGGACATCCAGATCCCGGATTTTCTTAAGAACAGATAATAAATGAACATGATAAGATCCGGCAGAGGTTCCATCTGGAACGTTGCCGGATCTTTTTGACTCTTCGATCAAAAGAAACAGGAATGACTGCTCTGTATGGAAACAGGAGTTCCGTTCAGGATATCAGCATTCGCAGTGAAAAGTATCACATTTTGTATCACAGCAGCGATGAGCATTGGCACCGGATACATTGATGGAAGCTGCGGTGCATTTGCAGTGCTCATTGTAGGTACAGTTGTGTGCTTTGCAGTCGATGTTAACGGTCTCACACCCATAGCAGGGATCTGCGGCATTTTTTACAGAACCTTCTTCCTGAGCACGAAAGCTTTCACAGGCGGTATCATCTGCATAACGTGCATCTGCTCCTTCAACATTGATGGCTCCCCGGGAACAGAGAGAATTTTTGTTATAGTAGCAGTTGTGTGCGGAACATTTAAGATTTGTCATAAAAGTGTCCTCCTGATAATTATGATTTTACCGGAAACTGTCAGCCTGCCGGAATGCGCACCCTGTCTGATCGTCAGCACTGCGATAAAGCCTGACAGATTCCGATGTTGCATAGTATGTCCGAAAGAAGAAAAAATCATACTCAAAAAAATACATAATAATATAAAAAAACAGTTGACAAATAGCAGACACCATGGTATCCTCTTAAAGTACGTAGCGAAAAGAAAGCAGAGTTCACTCTCACCTCAGCGCTGAAGATAAGCGGCTCAGGTCAATATTGCACAGTACTGCGAACGGATCAACCATCGGTGCGCAGGTGTAATTGTTTGAAGTGTGGACATCTGTCTGCGCTTTTTTTGTGCGGCTTTAGCTACATTAATGAGAAAAAAATAATTCTATCATGTTCATGGAGGTGTACAACAATTAGCGGTTTAATGATTAACGAACAGATCAGAGACAGAGAGGTACGCTTGATTGGTCCGGACGGAGCTCAGCTTGGAATCGTGTCCGCCAGAGAAGCGATGGCGAAAGCGCAGGAGGCAGGACTTGACCTTGTAAAGATTGCCCCACAGGCGAAACCGCCGGTATGCAAGATCATCGATTACGGTAAATACCGTTACGAGCTTGCAAGAAAAGAAAAAGAGGCCAGAAAAAAGCAGAAAACCATCGATGTCAAAGAAGTGCGTCTTTCCCCGAACATTGATACGAATGATTTGAAGACGAAGGTAAATGCAGCAAGAAAGTTCCTTAGCAAGGGTGACAGAGTTAAGGTTACACTTCGTTTCCGCGGAAGAGAGATGGCACACATGGCCAGCAGTAAGCATGTGCTTGACGACTTCGCAGATCTTCTGTCCGATATAGCGACTGTAGAGAAGGCTCCGAAGATAGAAGGCAGAAGCATGACTATGTTTCTGACTGAGAAACGGTAGATATCTCAGTCTTCACGGCAACAGCCGGGCAGAACGGGATGCTATATAAAATTTAGAAGTACCAAATCAAGGAGGAATTCATAATGCCAAAAATTAAAACTTGCAGAGCAGCAGCAAAGCGCTTTAAAAAAACAGGTACAGGAAAATTAGTAAGAAATAAAGCCTACAAGAGCCATATCCTTACAAAGAAATCTCAGAAGAGAAAGAGAAATCTGAGAAAATCTACTGTTGTTGATTCTACTAACGTAAAGAGCATGAAGAAAGTATTACCATATTTATAAGATAGAGAAGACGAACAGGAGGAGAATTAAGAAATGGCAAGAATTAAAGGCGGATTAAACGCAAAGAAAAGACATAACCGTACATTAAAACTGGCAAAAGGCTACAGAGGAGCCCGTTCCAAACAGTATAGAGTAGCTAAACAGTCTGTAATGAGAGCTCTTACAAGCTCCTATGCAGGAAGAAAGCAGAAGAAACGTCAGTTCAGACAGCTCTGGATCGCTCGTATCAACGCAGCAGCAAGAATGAACGGACTTTCCTACAGCAAAATGATGCACGGCCTTAAAGTTGCAAACATCGACATCAACAGAAAGATGCTTGCAGAGATGGCAGTTAACGATGCAGCAGGCTTCACAGCACTTGCTGAGATCGCTAAGAAAGCAATCGCATAAGTAAAGTATTAAGAGACGAAGAAGTCCAGGGAGTTTTCCCTGGATTTTTTTTGCGAAAAAATTCAGACAATTTGCCGAAAAACAACACAAGCTGTACAGCGGACAAGTGTCCGTGTTGTGCAATCAGACGAAAAACAGCAGATAACAAAATTTGTCCTTGAAATAAAAAATATGCGATGCTATAATTTTACCATTAAACATTAGTAACGCGACAAAGCGCAGGAGGAGAGATTATTATGAAGAATTGGAAGAAAGTAATCGGCGTTGCATCAGCAGCAGCGATGACAGCAGCTATGATGATGCCTGCATCAGTTTTTGCGGCAGATGATGAGACATTTAAGATCGGTGTGATCGGACCGATGACAGGTGATTACGCACAGTACGGTACCAACGTATACAACGCAGCCAAGATCGCAGCTGATGAGATCAACGAGAACGGTGGATTCAACGGATATAAAGTAGAGATTCTTGACGCAGGTGATGACCAGGGAGATCCGGAGAAGGCTGTTAACGCATACAATGACCTGATCGATAAAGGAATGCAGATGCTCTGTGGAACTGTAACATCCGGTTCCTGTATCGCAGTAGGAGCTGAGGCAGCTGAGGATACATTCCTCTTCACACCATCCGCAACAGCACTTGACTGTATCACAGCAGGAACAAACGAGTTCCGTATGTGCTTCACAGACCCGGCACAGGGAACAAAATCTGCTCAGTACATTTCCGAGCACAAACTTGCAACGAAAGTAGCAGTACTTTATGATTCTGCTGCTGACTACAACTCCGGTGTACATGACGCATTCGTTGCAGCAGCTGCTGATGACGGACTTGAAGTAGTTGCAGATGAGGCTTACACAACAGACAGCAACACAGACTATTCTGTACAGCTTGCAAAGATCAAGAAGAGCGGCGCTGAGCTTCTTTTCCTTCCGAACTACTATTCCGACAATGCGCTGATCCTTCAGCAGGCATCTGAGGCAGGAATGGATATTAAATTCTTCGGTGTAGACGGTATGGATGGTATCCTTAACGTAGAGAACTTTGATAAATCCCTTGCAGAGGGCGTTATGCTCCTGACACCATTCTCAGCAACATCCACAGATGAGAAGAGCCAGAACTTCGTAAAAGCATACGGCGATGCTCACAACGGTGAGATCCCGAACCAGTTTGCGGCAGATACATATGATGTACTTTACGCAATGCAGCTTGCAGCTGACGATGCAAAGATCACACCAGATATGGAAAATGCAGACATCAGTGCAGCAATGAGCGCATCCATGGCAAACATCGAGCTTGACGGACTTACCGGAAAAGCAAAATGGACCGAGGATGGTGAGTGTGATAAAGAGCCGAAAGCATTCGAGATCAAAGACGGTGCTTATGTAGAGATGAAATAAGTAATTTCTGTTAACGTTAGGGGTCAGGGGACGGTCACCTTTAGTGGGAACCGTCCCCTTTTTCCCTTATCAATAAACTATCAAAAGAGGTGCGTTATGAGTTTTATATCTTATTTAAAAGACGGCATCAGTCTTGGCAGTATCTATGCGATCATCGCACTTGGATATACCATGGTTTATGGTATCGCCAAGATGCTGAACTTCGCACACGGAGATGTTATCATGGTAGGAGCTTATATCATTCTTACCTGTATCACAAGAGGCGGTATGTCACCGATTCTTGCAGTGATTCTTTCCGTTGTGATCTGTACACTGCTTGGTGTTGTCATTGAGAAGGTAGCTTACAGTCCGCTTAGAAAAGCTTCCTCAAACCTGGCCGTTCTGATTACGGCTATCGGTGTCAGTTATCTGCTTCAGAACCTGGCACTTCTGATCTTTGGCGCAGATGCCAAGAGTTTCGTAGCTGTTATCAAAGTTCCGTCCATCACACTGTTTGACGGTGAGCTTACCATCAAGGGAATCACCATCGTAACCATCCTTGCATGTATCATCATCATGGTGGGACTTTCCCTCTTTGTAAAAAAGACAAAACCTGGCCGTGCCATGCAGGCGGTTTCCGAGGACAGAGATGCGGCACAGCTGATGGGTGTTAATGTAAATGCGACAATTTCCCTTACATTTGCCATCGGTTCCGGACTTGCGGCAATTGCCGGACTTCTGCTCTGCCAGACTTATCCAACACTGACTCCGTATACAGGAGCTATGCCTGGTATCAAGGCATTCGTAGCAGCCGTATTCGGTGGAATCGGTTCTATTCCGGGAGCTATGGTCGGTGGTATCCTTCTGGGAATCATCGAGATCTTCGGAAAAGCTTATATTTCTTCCCAGGTTGCAGATGCGATCGTATTTGCAGTCCTGATCGTCGTGCTTCTTGTAAAACCTACCGGACTGTTCGGCAAGAACATCCAGGAGAAAGTGTAAGGTGGCCGATATGAAGAATATGAAGAACAAAACAACAAAAAATAACATGATCAACTATGGAATCGTCATTGTACTTTTTGTCATTGTGCAGGCGCTTTCCTCGACGGGAAATCTTTCCAGACTGCTTATGGGACTTCTGGTTCCTCTTTGTGTTTATACCATCGCATCCGTTTCGTTGAATCTGGTAGTTGGTTTTTCCGGTGAGCTGAGTCTTGGACATGCAGGCTTTATGTGCGTGGGAGCCTTTTCCAGCGCCCTGTTTTCTCAGGTGGCTGCAGATTCTATCCCGCAGGTTCCGCGCTTTATCCTTGCGATCCTTGTAGGTGCGGCAGTTGCAGCCCTGTTCGGTGTGATCATCGGTATCCCTGTACTTCGTCTCCGCGGGGATTATCTTGCCATCGTTACACTGGCATTCGGTGAGATCATCAAGAACCTGATCAACGTGCTTTATATTGGTGTGGATGACAAGGGTATTCATGTTGCAACCAGTGCGGCAGGTCTTCATCTGGAAGCCGGCGGAAAGCAGATCCTCAAGGGTGCCCTTGGTATTTCCGGAACAGCAACCCTTTATAAAGATATCAAGAGTTACTTTTTCCTGATCGGTGTGCTCCTGCTCCTTCTGACTCTGTTTATTGTACAGAACCTGGTAAATTCCAGAAGTGGTCGTGCAATTATGTCAACCAGAGATAACCGTATCGCAGCAGAATCCGTAGGAATCAATATCACCAGATACAAACTGCTTGCATTTACAATTTCCGCAGCCCTTGCGGGAGTGGCAGGCGTGCTGTATGCACATAATCTTTCTCTTCTGAAGGTATCTGTATTTGATTACAACATGTCCATCCTGGTACTGGTATATGTGGTACTTGGCGGGATCGGAAATATCAGAGGATCGATCATCGCAACCATTATCCTTTATGCGCTGCCTGAGCTTCTCCGCGGATTTGCAAACTACCGTATGCTGATCTATGCCATCGTGCTGATCATCATGATGCTCTTTAACTGGGCACCGGCAGCAAGAGACTGGAGAGCACGTATGGTAGAGAAATTCAAAGGCAAAAAAGAGAAAAAGGAGGTGGCCTGATCATGGCAATGCTGGAAGTAAATAATCTGTCTATCCAGTTCGGCGGTCTTCGTGCTGTTGACGGCTTTAATATGACCATTGAGAAGGGACAGCTCTATGGACTGATCGGACCTAACGGTGCCGGTAAGACAACAGTATTCAATCTTCTCACAGGCGTGTATAAGCCTACAGAGGGAATCATTAAACTTGACGGCCAGGACATCACAGGAAAAAGCACCATTGAGATCAACAAGGCCGGAATCGCAAGAACTTTCCAGAATATCCGTCTTTTCAAGGATATGCCGGTTCTTGACAATGTAAAAGTAGGACTTCACAATCATCATCCATATTCCACACTGACCGGGATCTTAAGACTGCCGAAATATTATAAGGTAGAAAAAGAGATGAATGAACGTGCAATGGAGATACTGAGGGTGTTTGATCTGGATAAGGAAGCAGATACTCTGGCAGGAAACCTGCCTTATGGTAAACAGCGTAAGCTGGAGATCGCCAGAGCTCTTGCCACAGAGCCGAAGCTTCTTCTCCTGGATGAGCCGGCGGCTGGTATGAACCCGAATGAGACACAGGAGCTGATGGATACTATCCGTTTTGTGCGGGAGCATTTTGATATGACTGTTCTTCTGATCGAGCACGACATGAAACTGGTGGGCGGTATCTGTGAGGAACTTACAGTTCTGAACTTCGGTCAGGTACTGATCCAGGGTGAGACATCTGCAGTGCTGAAAGACCCGACGGTTATCACTGCATATCTGGGAGAATAAGGAGGAACGAGACAATGGCAATGTTGGAAGTAAAGGACCTCCAGGTCTATTATGGTGTGATCCAGGCTCTGAAGGGAATTTCTTTTCATGTAAATCAGGGAGAGGTTATTGCGCTGATCGGTGCCAATGGCGCCGGAAAGACAACCACACTTCAGACACTTACCGGAATTCTTTCTCCGAAGTCCGGAAGCATTGTGTTTGAGGGAAAAGACCTCACAAGAACACCGGCTCATAAGATCGTAGAGATGGGTATGGCGCATGTTCCGGAGGGAAGACGTGTATTTGCGGATATGTCCGTTTATGAGAATCTTCTCCTTGGAGCCTATACAAGAAAGGACAAGGCAGAGATCGCAGAGAGTCTTGCAAGTGTATACAAGAGATTTCCGCGTCTGGAAGAACGTAAAGGACAGCGTGCCGGAACACTTTCCGGTGGTGAGCAGCAGATGCTTGCCATGGGACGTGCACTGATGAGCAGACCAAGGATCATTTTGATGGATGAGCCGTCCATGGGTCTGTCACCGATCTTTGTAAATGAGATTTTTGACATTATCCGTGAGGTGAGCGAGAGCGGAACTACGGTACTTCTTGTTGAGCAGAATGCAAAGAAGGCACTTTCCATTGCAGATCGTGCCTATGTTCTGGAAACAGGAAGCATCACTATGGATGGAAAGGCTGAGGATCTTCTGAACGATGAGGCTGTTCAGAAGGCATATCTTGGAGAGTAGGGGGAAAGACATGGATAATTTCGTAATTACCATTGCAAGACAGTATGGAAGCGGCGGACGTACCATCGGAGAGGAGCTTGCAAAGAAATTAGGGATTTCTTACTATGATAAGGATATCATCCGCATGGCATCTGAGGAGAGCGGCATTCATGAGCAGCTTTTTGGAAGGGCAGATGAAAATGTCAGCACAAAGCAGAGATTTTTTGCAAAGTCCGGAATCTACAAGGGTGAGCTGATCCCACCTCAGAGCAAGGATTTCACATCAGATGAGAACCTGTTTAATTATCAGGCAAAGGTGATCCGGCAGCTGGCAGAAACAGAGTCCTGTGTGATCATCGGACGTTGTGCAAATATGATCCTGAAAGACTATTCCAATGTTCTCCGTGTGTTTGTTTACGGAGACTGGGATTTCCGTATCCGCGAGGCAAGCAAGAAGCTCAGCGGAACCACAAAGGACATTGAGAAATTCATGCATAAAGATGACAAACGCAAAGAAGATTTCTGCAAACGATTCATGGGTGTTGACTGGACAGACATGACGAAATACAATCTGTGCCTGGATAACGGTACCCTTGGCTATGAGAAATGCGTGGAGGAGATCGAGAGTGCACTTGAGATCCTGAAGAAATAAAAAGAAATTGCAGAGAATATTCCCCGGGGAAAGAACGATAAGAAGTCTTTTCCTGGGGATTTTTTCATATATTGTGGAAAAGTATGTTTGATCCGGCGGGAGATATGGATAAGGGAAAAAAATATTTCCGGGCAGTGACAGTGGCAGTACTGCTGGTCGTACTCAGTGGATATGGGAAAATTTCAGACCGTACGTTTCGGATGCAGATGGCCAGAATGATCGCCGGTGAGGGAATGCTCCGGCTGGTGGAAGCACAGTACGGACAAAAAGCAGCAGAACCCGTGGCCAAGACGATATCTGACAGGAGTGAAACGGAGGACCGTCCCAGGGCCGCACTCACCTTTGATGACGGACCGCATGCAACATATACACCTCTGCTTCTGGATGGCCTGCGGAAGCGTGGAATCCATGCCACATTTTTTCTTATGGGAAAAAATATCCGGGGAAATGAGGAGATCGTAACGCAGATGCAGAGAGACGGCCATCTCATCGGTAATCACACGTATGATCACGTGCAGCTTGATAAGCTTCCAGGTGATCAGGCCTGCCAGCAGATCATAAAGACGAATAATGAGATCTACGAGATCACCGGAGAGTATCCCATGTATCTTCGCCCGCCCTACGGTGCCTGGCCGAAGGATCTGGAGCTCTGCGTGACCATGCTGCCGGTATTCTGGGATGTGGATACCCTGGACTGGAAATCAAAAAATGTCCGTTCTGTGGAAAATATCGTAAAAAGACAAGTGAAGGATGGCTCCATTATCCTGATGCATGACAGCTTTTCTACCTCTGTGGAAGCAGCCCTGGAGATCGCGGATATGCTTACGGAAGAAGGATATGACCTGGTAACTGCAGACCAACTGCTTGTAATGTAACTGTGATCTGCCGAAAAGGCAGAAACGATTGCTTTTTTATGTGCAAACAGGTAAAATTATAAAAATAAGGAATCTGTCCGTATGCCGGATACAGATCTATGAAAAGAATACGGATCGTGAATATCCGCTTTTTACAGAAAATACAGGAGTGAAAACAATGGATTTATTTGAATACGCAAAGTCAAAAACGCTGGATCAGGAATCGCCCCTTGCATCCAGGCTGCGTCCGCGAACGCTGGATGAGGTGGTGGGGCAGCAGCACATTGTAGGAAAAGATAAATTGCTGTATCGTGCTATAAAGGCGGATAAGCTGACATCTGTTATCTTTTATGGCCCTCCGGGAACCGGAAAGACCACCCTGGCAAAAGTCATCGCCAATACCACAAGCGCCAGCTTTACCCAGATCAATGCAACCGTAGCAGGGAAGAAAGATATGGAAGCAGTTGTAAAGCAGGCACAGGACGATCTCGGCATGTATGGAAAAAAGACCATTCTGTTCATTGATGAGATCCACCGTTTCAACAAGGGACAGCAGGATTATCTTCTTCCTTTTGTTGAGGACGGAACCATCATTCTTATCGGGGCCACAACAGAGAATCCATATTTTGAGGTAAACGGAGCGCTTCTTTCAAGATCGATCATCTTTGAACTGAAGTCCCTGGAGATACCGGAAATAAAGGAACTGATCCTGCGTGCGGTTAACGATCCGGAACGTGGAATGGGAAGCTATGGGGCGGTGATCGACGAGGATGCTCTGGAATTTCTGGCAGATATGGCAGGAGGAGACGCCAGAAGCGCTTTAAACGCCATAGAACTGGGAATCCTCACCACGCCTCGGGATACAGACGGTAAGATCCATCTGACCCTTGAGGTGGCTTCTGAGTGTATCCAGAAGCGTGTGGTGCGCTACGATAAGAACGGGGACAATCATTATGATATCATTTCTGCCTTTATCAAGAGCATGCGAGGCTCCGACCCGGATGCGGCAGTCTATTATCTGGCAAAAATGCTCTATGCAGGAGAAGATGTGAAATTTATCGCAAGAAGGATCATGATCCTTGCTTCCGAAGATATCGGAAACGCAGATCCCCAGGCCCTCTGCGTGGCAACGGCAGCAGCACAGGCAGTGGAACGTGTGGGAATGCCGGAGTCCCAGATCATTCTTTCCCAGGCAGTTACCTATATGGCCTGTGCACCCAAGAGCAATTCTGCAGTAAATGCCATACAGGAAGCCATGCGCTGCGTGAAGGCGAAGAAGACAACCGTTCCGGTGCATCTGCAGGATGCCCATTATGGTGGCCACGAAAGTCTGGGTCATGGTATCGGATATAAATATGCCCATGATTATCCGAACCACTATGTAAAACAGCAGTATATGCCATCAGAAATCGAAGGAGAACATTTTTACGAGCTCAGTGATATGGGATATGAAAAGAAACTGAAAGAGCATATGAAGAAGATCCACGAAGAAGCGAAATAAATGAATATAAGTAAAACGGAGGAGCCTCTCAGAGAAGCTCCTCCATTATTTTGTCATAAACATTCTGGTATTTATAAGGCCAGCTTTCACATACAGACTGTGCAGCAGCAAGATTTGGCACATTGATGCTGAGATCAACGATGCTGACGCCGCTTTCGATGATCCGCAGACGTACCGAGTAGCTACCCTCTTTGGTGGGATAGTAATCTGCAGGAGTCAGGAGATGTTCTTCGATCTTGCAGTGGAGGGAATTGAGATATTCTTCCACTTCTTTCTTGATGTCAGAGGAAAGTTCTTTGGAAAAATATTTCAGAGTGTTTTTTCCCTCGGAGGTCAGTCGATAGTAACTGCGGTTGGACTGTGAAGACATTTCCACCAGATCTGCCTCCACAAGTTCGGAAACTGCCTGCTGGAGCTGAAAATAATTGGTGTATTTCCGGTCCAGGATAAAATCGGTGATCTGGGAATTTGTGAGATCCCCATCGGAATTCTGCAGCATATATAAAATAATAAGCTTATAGGTTGTAAAAGGTGATGCCATAAGAATCCTCCTTTTTACTGGCTGCGGGAAAGGGCTTCGAGAGCTTTTCCCTGAAAACTTGCTCTTTCTTTCATCCGGTGATGAAGAAGGTTTAAAACTTCTCGTTTGCGGCTGGCCCATAAAGGTGCGATCAGCAGATCCTTCGGTCCATCGCCGGTGACCCGGTGGATCACGATATCCGGTCTGAGATGTTCCAGACAGTCAATGACAAGGTTCAGATACTCGTCCCGTTCATAAGTGCGGAAAAGACCGGCTTCATGATCAGCGGCAAGATCTGTACCACGCAGTACATGAAGAAGCTGCAGCTTGATCCCCTGGATATCCATGGCGTTCAGATAAGCCATTGTTTCCAGGATATCCTTCCGGCTTTCACCGGGAAGCCCCAGGATGGTGTGGACGATCACTTCGATGCCGCCTGCGCGGAGATTTTTTACTGCGGTATCAAAACAGGACAGTGGATAGCCGCGCCGTATATATCTGGCGGTATCTTCATGGATAGTCTGGAGTCCCAGCTCCACCCACACCGGTTTGATCTGGTTCAGGGAATAAAGAAGATCCAGTACATCATCTCCCAGACAGTCCGGTCTGGTACCAATGGACAGTGCCACGATATCCGGATGGGAGATGGCTTCTGTGAAGATCTTACGCAGGTGTTCCACAGGAGCATATGTGTTTGTATATGCCTGAAAATAGGCGATATATTTATGGATCGGGCGTTTGGAAGAGAGACTTTTGATCTGTGTGTTGATCTGCTCTGTAATGGAAAGAGCGGCGTTTGCTGCAAAATCTCCGCTTCCGCCCTGGCTGCAGAAGATGCAGCCTTTTTTGCCCAGGGTGCCGTCACGGTTGGGACAGGACATGCCGCCGTTTAATGCAACCCGGTAGACCTTTTCGCCGTATCGCTCCCGGAGCATATAGTCCAGAGAATGATAAGGCTTGTCGTTCCAGCGCTTCATTATGCCTCTTTCGGTTCGTTTTTCTCTTCGCCGTTTTCTTCGTTTTCATCTTTCGGTATATAGTTATCGAAGATCTTTACAAAGATCTTCGATTTCCAGTACGCCAGCGTAGAAAATCCCATCAGAATAAAAAGCATGATCAGGATGGATGTAAACCGTGCGTAGCTCACATAAGCAAAAAGCCACATCAGTAGGAGTGGGGACGCAGAGATCACAAGCATCAAAAGTGTCAGCGGAAGATGGCGGACGGACATCAGGAATGCATTTACAAAGGTATTCTTGACGGAATTAAAAAATTTGGAAAGGATCGGATAAATGTACAGAAGGATCATCGCATAGATCAGTGCAAATGCAATGAACAGACTGAAAAGTCCTTTGTACATAGCTCCGCTTCCGACTCTGGCGATCCGAAGATCGATAAACAGAACAGCAGCGGTGAGGAGCATGATGATATTGATGATGGTCGCCTGTTTGAAGTTCTGTTTGAAGGAGTGGAAAAAGCTGCGGGCAATATAGGATTCCTCGTCTCTTGCCATCTTTAGTGTGACATAGTAGAGAGCTGTTATGGAGGCGCCTGCGGTGACAACCGGAATGCAGCAGAGGATGCACAGAAAATTCAGAAGAAGCAGGTCTGCTACGCGTCCCATGAACACGAAGAATTTGTTGTCCATGTTGAAAAAACGATTCATTTGATAAGTCTCCTTTTCTTTTGGATATTATTTTAAGTATACCCAATCACAGCAGAAAAAGCAAATCCCAAATGTTTTCCGGGGCAGTGGAAATGGGAAAATCATGTGTCCGCCATAGAAAGACAAAAAAGAGAAATAGTTTATTAAATTTTCCTAAAAGGCTTGCTTATCACGATTTAGAGTGTTAAAATATCAGTATTGTATTAGACGAAATTCATGTATTTTAAAGGAGCGTAACAATGAGCAAAAAAATCAGGACGGAGGCTGTGGATCATCTTTTTGAAGCGATCCTGTGCCTGAAGGACAAGGAAGAGTGTTATACATTTTTTGAGGATGTGTGCACCATCAATGAGCTGCTTTCTTTATCTCAGCGCTTCGAGGTAGCCAAGATGCTTACTGATAAGCGTACATACCTTGATATTTCCGAGAAAACAGGAGCTTCCACAGCTACGATCAGCCGTGTGAACCGTTCCCTGAACTATGGAAATGATGGTTATGAGATGGTATTTGCACGTATGAAGAAGGATAACGGGGAGCAGGGCGGCGAAGCAGAATAAGGCTTACGTCCATACCGTGATGATAACGGATAATGCTGTAACGAAAAAGAGACAGGCGATCGTGCGTCTGTCTCTTTTTTTTCGGTGCGCCCGGCGACGCACGTTTATGACCGGATGTGAGCTCCGGATATTATTTGTCTTTTTTTGAGGAATCCGTATCTTTTGAGGAATTCATGTGGTCGATCATGTTTTCGATGATCATTTTTTTCATGTATACGTCGAAGCTAAGAAGACAGATAAAGGAAAACTGGTGAAGGAATTCCTTATCCTCCGGGTCGGCGTCCTCAAAAATTTCTCCGGCACTTTTGAAACGGCGCATAAGATCCTTTTCCAGGTAACGGATCTGTGACTGCTCCATACTGAAAACCTCCTGGTAGATGTAAGTCATGTCCTTTTCTGTAACGGACTTGAAGTATTTCTCGGTGATCGGTCCCAGAAGGGTCTGGATATCACTGATGGAGAGGATATTCTTAAAATAGTAGATAAAGATCAGCATCAGCAGATGCTCCCGGGAATAGCGCTTCTTTTCCGGCGGGGGAAGGAGCTTGTTCTTTGCGTAATTGTTGATCATGGTCTTGGTCAGGATCTTGTCATCATGATGACGCTTGGTGGAAGCGAGATTATCTTCCATAAAGGTTGTGACCTGATCCATGTAAAGAGCAATATTGGGAATTTCATCGGGTTTTATATAATCAAGCTCAGCAATTTTTGCAAAAATGCTGTTCATCATTTCTTTTTCGTTTTCTGTCATCGCATTATCACCTCTGCTCCTTATTATATAGTTTTAAATACTACTTGTAAAGAAACTTTTTTTCAGAGAGGTGGGTTTACCGGAAAGTAAAGTCATGATAGTATATAAAGATACTGTTCATATGGAAAAAGAAATGGAGATCAAAATGAGTATACATGATGCTTTGGACACATTGAATCCTATGCAGCGGGAAGCTGCCGTACATACAGAGGGACCACTTCTGATCCTTGCAGGAGCCGGTTCCGGAAAAACAAGAGTGCTGACCCACAGGATCGCCTATTTAATGGAAGAAAAGGGTGTAAACCCATGGAATATCCTGGCGATCACCTTTACCAACAAGGCCGCCAGTGAGATGCGGGAACGTGTGAATAAAATTGCGGGAATGGGTGCGGAGAGCGTATGGGTCTCCACCTTCCATTCCGCCTGCGTGAGGATCCTGCGCAGACATATTGAGGTGCTGGGCTTTGGCAGTAATTTTACCATTTATGATGCCGACGACCAGAAAACAGTCATGAAGGAAATCTTCCGGAAGTTTGATATCAATACCAAGATCTACAAGGAACGCGCTGTTCTTGCTGAGATTTCCCATGCCAAGGATGAACTGATCACACCGGAAGAGATGGAGCTGAATGCAGGCGGCGATCCGGATGCACGGAAGATTGCCGGTATGTATAAGGAATATCAGTCTATCCTCCGGGGAAACAATGCGCTGGATTTTGATGACCTGATCGTGAAGACTGTGGAGCTTTTTCAGCATAATCCAGATATCCTGGACTATTATCAGGAACGTTTCAAATATATTATGGTGGATGAGTATCAGGATACCAATACTGCCCAGTTTAAATTTGTAAGTCTTCTTGCTGAGAAATACAAGAATCTCTGTGTGGTTGGTGATGATGATCAGTCCATCTATCGTTTTCGTGGAGCAAATATCGGGAATATCTTAGGCTTTGAGAAGGTTTTTCCTGAGGCTAAGGTGGTGCGCCTGGAACAGAATTACCGTTCTACCCAGAACATCCTCAATGCAGCCAATGAGGTGATCGTCAACAACACAGAGCGTAAGGAAAAACGCCTCTGGACAGAGAACGAAGAGGGCGATAAAGTACATTTCCGTCAGTTCAACAACGGATTTGAGGAAGCGGAGTATGTTGCAGGAGAGATCATCCAGGGGCGCCGCAACGGGAAATTCCAGTACAAGGACTGTGCAGTACTTTATCGGACCAATGCCCAGTCTCGTCTCTTTGAGGAGAAATTTCTCCTGGCAAATGTTCCTTATAAGATTGTCGGCGGCGTGAACTTTTATGCCCGCAAAGAGATCAAGGATCTGTTAAGCTATCTGAAGACCATTGACAATGCCAGTGATGATCTGGCTGTGCGCAGGATCTTAAATGTGCCAAAAAGAGGAATCGGACTCACCAGCATCGGCCGTGTCCAGGACTATGCGGATATGATGAACCTGAGCTTTTACGATGCGCTCCGCGTGGTGGAGGAAGTACCGTCCATTGGCAGGGCAGCAGGAAAGATCAATGATTTTGTATCCTTTATCCAAGGACTGAAAAGTAAGGCAGAGGCCTATACAGTCCGTGAAACCCTGGAAGAGGTCATTGAACTTACCGGTTATGTGAAGGAACTGGAGGCAGAGAAAACGGAGGAGGCTCAGGCGAGGATCGAAAATATCGACGAGCTGATCTCCAAGACAGAATCCTTCCAGGAAGCCATGGAGGAGGCCGGACAGCCGGCAACACTTTCTGCATTTCTGGAGGAGATCGCACTGGTGGCAGATATCGATTCTGTTGATCCGGATCAGGATTATGTGCTGCTGATGACTCTTCACAGTGCCAAGGGACTGGAGTTCCCAAATGTATTTATCGTGGGAATGGAGGACGGTGTTTTTCCGGGATATGCTTCCATCTGGTCCGGTGATCCGTCGGATATCGAGGAGGAGCGAAGGCTCTGTTATGTGGGGATCACCCGTGCCATGAAGGAACTGACTTTAACCTGTGCAAAACAGCGGATGATCCGTGGGGAGACTCAGTATAACCGTGTGTCACGTTTTGTAAGGGAGGTTCCACGGGAGCTGGTAGATCTTGGACATACCATTCAGGAGAAAAAGCCCAGAGTAGATGATATCGTATCTCCGAAAAGCGCCTATGCCCAGATGAAAATGAATTTCCAGGCAAAGAGCACCCTGCAGAAAAAAGATTTCACAGTGAAGAAGGCGGACAGCCTGGACTATGGTGAGGGAGACACGGTCCGTCATGTGAAATTCGGAGTCGGTATCGTAAAAAATATCGCAGACGGCGGCAGAGACTACGAAGTGACGGTAGACTTTGACAAAGTCGGCGTGAAAAAAATGTTCGCCGGTTTTGCCAAGCTGAAAAAGATCTGAGAGGGATCTCTCCGGGCAGACTATTTCTGCAAAAAACTGTAAAAATCCGGCCTCAAGGTTGTAATTGGAAAACCGGTATGTTAGAATCAGTATCAGCGTAATTGAATTGCTGTGAAGTGAACAGTATCACCGGCACATATGCTGCCGGATACTGTGAGGAGGGAATCGGGTAAAAAGCCTGAGCGGTTGCGGCCACTGTATACAGAAGAAGGGATTTCACATGCCATTGCAGAAACTCATGTGAGAAGGCGAAATCCCGATGTCAGAGAGATTCTGGAGAAAATTCTGATACATCATTCATGATCGGCTAAAAGATGAATGGTGTATCAGTTTTTATTTTGCGGAGTTTTTTCTGAGTCTGTAAGTCAGGAAACCTGCTTGACAGTATGTAAGTGGGAGCTTCCGTACAAAGTGTTCCGTGCAGATTTTATGAAGCCCCATCTTTTCGGTTACCCATAGGCAACAGGAGATAAAACAGGCGAAAAGAGAGGAAATGAAATGAAAAACAAGTATGTATCCACAAGAATCATGGCAATGGTAATGGCAGCGGCAATGACCGTATCAGCAGCTCCGGCTGTTTATGCCGCAGAGAGAGCAGACTCCGAGACCATCAAGGAAGACAACCAGCCGGCAGCAGAAGACAGTACAGAGTCTGCAGACATCGAAGATTCTTCCGCAGAGGCAACCAAGACAGAATATCCTCTGACCATCACAACCTATGATTACGATGGAAACGAAATCGAAACCACTTATGAAAAAGCACCGGAAAAAGTCCTTGCTGTATATCAGGGAAGCATTGAGACTATGCTCGCACTTGGTCTGGAAGACCACCTGGTAGCTACCGCAGGTCTTGATAATGAAGTTCCGGAAGATCTCAAAGAAGCATTCTCAAAAACAAATTATCTTGACGAATTTACCCCATCCCTTGAAACTGTAACAATGCTGGAGCCGGACATGATCTTATCCTGGAGCTCTCTTTTCTCTGATAAGAATCTGGGAAATGTAACAGACTGGATCGACAAAGGCTGCAACACCTACTACAACACCAATACTCGTCCGGACGGCGACAGAACACTGGAAAATGAATTCACAGATATCTTAAATATCGGAAAGATCTTCGATGTACAGGACAAAGCACAGGCTATCGTTGATGATGCAAAAGCAGTGATCGACAAAACTCTTACTGCAACTGCAGATGTAAAAGACAAACCAAGCGTAATGGTATTGGAGCCTCTTGGAGATGACATCACAAACTATGGCGTAAAGAGCCTTGGCGGAGATATGGTAACACAGTTAGGCGCAACTCTTGCAAACCCGGATGCTTCCACCGTTGGAAAAGAGGATATCATCGCAGCCAACCCTGACGTGATCTTTGTGGTTTACATGCCATATGCAGGAGATGATCCGGAAACTGTTAAGAACAGCCAGCTTGCAGTGATCCAGGATGATGAGTCCCTGAAGAGCCTTGACGCAGTAAAGAACGGACGTGTTTACCCGATCATGCTCAGTGAGATGTATGCAAGTGCAACACGTACCCAGGACGGAATCGAAACTTTTGCAAAGGGATTATATCCGGACGTAAATCTTGACTGATCGGAGAAAATGCAGTGAAAGAAACAGCTTCACAGAGAAAAAAAGATAAGGTGCTCAGAACATCCATGTATGTGGCAGTTCTCATCGGACTTGCAGGATTCCTTATTTTTTCCATACTTGCAGCCATCACTTTTGGAAATGCGGATCTGTCACTGAAGGATGTATACAGCGTTATCGCTTATAAATTGTTTCATATAAAAAGTCTGTCCGCCTATGCGGAAGGCGCAGTTCATGATGTTGTGTGGCTGATCCGGCTGCCTAGAGTCCTTCTGGCTCTGGCAGTTGGAATGGCTCTTTCCGTGTGCGGCGTGGTGATGCAGGCTATCGTGCAGAACCCGCTGGCAGACCCGTATGTGCTGGGTATCTCATCTGGTGCATCTCTGGGTGCCACACTGGCCATCATGCTTGGAATCGGAAGCTTTCTTGGTGGAAACTCTGTGGGAATCACAGCTTTCATTGGCGCGATGATCACTTCTTTTGCGGTGATCGCCATTGCAAACATGGGTGGAAAGGCAACTTCCGCAAAACTGATCCTTGCGGGAATGGCGGTCAGCGCAGTCTGTTCTGCTTTTTCCAATTTTGTCATTTATATTACCAATGACAAAAATGCGGCAACAGAAGTTATGAAGTGGAGCATGGGAAGTCTTGCCGGAGCAAGCTGGACCAGAGTGGGTGTAATGCTTCCGGTCACGCTGGTGTGCGTGGCTGTTTTCTGGACGCAGTACCGGAACCTGAATCTGATGCTTCTGGGAGATGACGTATCCATTACCCTTGGAACAGATCTGCACAGACTGCGGACTTTTTATCTGATCGTTGCTTCTGTTATGATCGGATTTGCCGTGTACTGTGCCGGTGTGATCGGATTTGTGGGACTGGTGATCCCTCATGTGGTCCGGATCCTTTTTGGAACAGATCACAGAAAACTGCTCCCCTTAAGTGCGCTTCTTGGTGCATCGTTTCTGATCTGGTGCGATGTGGCATGTCGTGTGATCCTTAAAAATTCCGAGATGCCCATCGGTGTGCTGGTATCCATTATCGGTGCTCCCTGCTTTATTTATCTGCTTGTGCGGAAATCCTATGGATTCGGAGGTGCCCGGTAATGAAGATCACCACAGAAAATATTCAGGTTGGCTTTCACGCCAGACAGATCCTGAAGGGAATCTCCATGGAATCCCAGGATAAGGAACTGGTAGGAATCATCGGACCAAACGGAAGCGGAAAATCCACTTTGCTGAAATGCATTTACCGTATTCTGAAACCAGACGCAGGAGCCGTGTATCTGGACGGCGAGGAGCTTCATTCCATGAGTGTTCGAAGTTCTGCGAAAAAAATGGCCGTGGTGGCACAGCACAATTATTATAATTTTGATTTTACGGTCCGCGAGGTGGTTCTTATGGGGCGTGCGCCTCATAAAAAGACTCTGGAACGGGACAATGCAAAAGATTACCAGATCGTGGATGAAGCGCTGAAAACCGTACAGATGGAGGCGTTTGCAGACCGTACCTTTTCCACTCTTTCCGGAGGAGAGCAGCAGAGGGTGATCCTGGCAAGAGCACTTGCCCAGCAGACCTCTGCACTGATTCTGGATGAGCCTACCAATCATCTGGACATTACCCACCAGATCATGCTGATGGAGCTGGTGAAAAAACTTAATGTAACCGTGATCTCCGCTATTCACGATCTGAATATTGCAGCAGCATACTGTGATAAGATCTATGTACTGAAGGACGGAGTTCTGGAAGGTTACGGAACGCCGGAAGAAGTCCTGACCCCGGAGCTGATCCGCAGGATCTATAAAGTAGAAGCGGAGATCGTTTACGACAGCCGCGGAAAGATGCATATTTTGTTTTTATGATTCTGGCTGTGAGGCGGGATGCATAGAGGGAAAAAGATGAAAAAGATCGGGATTTTGACATGCCTTAATTCCAATGATGTGTGTACCAGGGCAGGATGTCTGTCTGCATTTCGGGAAAGAAGAGATTTTTTTTCCGGCTATCCGGAAGATACGATTCTGGCAGCTGTGATGACATGCAACGGATGCAAAGAAACCAATGCAAAAGAACCTGCTGAAGATGAGGGGATTTTGGAAAAGGCAGACCGGCTGGTCAGTGAAAAGATCAGCGTCATCCATGTCGGGGTATGCCGTCTGAATGAGGAAAAAAAGGAATGTCCGCGGATAACACAGATCTGCGGTCTGATAGAAGAACGCGGGATCAAAGTGATCCGAGGAACCCATAAAGAATAAGAGAAAACCGCCGTATCTTTCCGGAAATGCCGGAAATACGGCGATTTTTTTACAGAATGTTTCTGCGAAAATTTGTGTAAGTTCTGGTAAAACCAGACATATGGTGGTATAATAAGAACATTAAAAAAAGGCTCGGGTGCAGCGACCTCAAAAAACGCTGCGCTGCAGATTTACTGACAGACAGTACAGCCGAACAGAAAGAAAGGATGGTGCAGTGTTATGAATTTAAATACAACAAAGCTTGAAGAACTGCTTGCAACACTGAAGAAAAAAGAAGAAGAGAAAGATAAGAACACAGTCCTTTGGGTACTGGCGATCATCGGCGCAGTTGCAGCTGTTGCAGGAATCGCATTTGCAGTATATCGTTTCTTCGCTCCGGATTACCTGGAAGATTTTGAAGAAGATTTTGATGATGACTTCGATGATTATTTCGAGGATGAGGAAGAGTAAGAACTTTCACTGCAGAGGCTGTTTTGAACAGATCAGAATGGTTGTCTGTTATGTATGAATATGAGAAGCGGATAATTGAAGCCCCGGCGCGATACCGGGGCTTGATTTTTGAAGACGGACCGTGAAACGCTGGCGTTCATGAGCAGACAGTAAAGAGGATCCTGAATGTTCGAATTATTGTCTGCTGGTTATAAAACAGAAAGAGGATTTATGAAAAAAGGTGAAATTTACGAAGGTATTATAGAAAAAGTGGAATTTCCAAACAAAGGTTTTGTTTGGGTTGATGACCAGAAAGTAATTGTAAAAAACGGAATCCCGGGACAGAAAGTCCGGTTTATGATCAATAAGAAACGTTCCGGCCGGGCGGAAGGACGTCTTCTGGAGGTCCTGGAGAAATCTCCCCTGGAAACAAGAGAACCTGCCTGTCAGGAATTTCCGGCATGCGGCGGCTGCATGTACCAGACCATGAGCTATGAGGCACAGAAGGAGATGAAGGAGCGCCAGGTGAGAGAACTTCTGGATGGGGCAGTAAGAGAGAGCCTGGCTAAGATCGGGAAGAACGGTGATGGGACAGAAGAAGCTGAGGCTGCAGATCGTTTATATCACTGGGATGGGATCTACGGCAGTCCCATTGAGTTCGGGTACCGCAATAAGATGGAGTTTTCCTTTGGGGATGAGTATAAGGATGGGCCGCTGTCCCTTGGACTTCACAAGAAGGGAAGCACTTACGATATCCTGAATACGGATGATTGTAAACTGGTCCATCCGGATATGACGAAGATCCTGGTCTGTGTGCGGGAGTTTTTCCTGGAGCGTAATGCCAGCTTCTATAAAAAGCTGCAGCATGTGGGGTATCTTCGACATCTTCTTCTTCGAAGAGGCGTCACAAGTGGTGAGATCCTGGTCCATGTGGTAACCACCACCCAGGAAGAATATGATCTGGAGCCTCTGAAAGAACAGCTTCTTGCGCTTCCGCTGGAAGGGAAGATCGTGGGGATCATGCACATTTTAAATGATTCTTTATCTGACGTGGTACAGAGCGATGAGACGAAGATCCTTTATGGAAAGGATTATTTCTATGAAGAACTTCTTGGACTGAAATTTAAGATCAGCACCTTTTCCTTTTTCCAGCCAAATTCCCTGGCTGCAGAGATCCTGTATTCCAAGGTGCGGGAATATGTAGGAGATACCAGAGATAAGGTAGTGTTTGATCTTTACAGCGGAACAGGAACTATTGCACAGCTTGCAGCGTCTGTTGCCAGCGAGGTGATCGGTGTGGAGATCGTGGAAGACGCGGTAAAAGCCGCCAGAGAAAACGCTGCACTTAACGGCATCAATAACTGTCGTTTTATTGCCGGGGATGTGCTGAAGGTTCTGGATGATGTGCCGGAGAAACCGGATATGATCATCCTTGATCCGCCCAGAGATGGCGTTCACCCCAAAGCCCTTCCAAAGATCCTGGCTTACGGCGTAGACCAGATCGTATACATTTCCTGCAAGGTTACAAGTCTTGTGAGAGATCTCCCGGCATTTTATGAGGCAGGATATGAGATGACCCACGCCTGTGCAGTGGATCAGTTCTGCCAGGGCGTTCATGTGGAGACGGTTGTTCTTTTGTCCCAACATCGAGACAAGAGTACTTGTCTCGATGAACGCGGTAGTCGGTAAATCGAGATGCAAGCATCTCGGCTTGCCTCGTTGCTCGCGCAAAAACCAGATGACACGATAGAGATCAACTTAGATGAGTTGGATGCAACCAGTGCTGAGTTGAAAGCTCGTGATTAGATGGAATGGGTCAGATTGGTAAATGATATTCGTAATATGGCAGAAGAGATTGTGTTAAAAGAATTGGTGTTCTAATGCGTGGAAAGCTCCTTCGGGAGCTTTTTGCTGTTTATAAGATAAATTCTGTCGGAGATTTATTATAAAACATTGCTTTACAAGAAGAATAAAAAAGCATATAATTCTTTTATAATATATTTAATAAAAGAGGGTAAGAAAACGGAAAATAAAGATAAAAAAAATATAACAAGAAAAAGAATAATTAATTATGTGCTGAACAATCATGTTACATCCAAGGCGGGAATCGCAAAAGAGTTAAACTTGAGTATGCCGACTGTGTTAGCAAATGTGAATGACTTGTTAGAAAAAATGGTGTTGGAAGAAACTGGGGAATATGCTTCGACCGGTGGAAGAAAGGCAAAAAGTATAGGGATTAATAAGTCATACTGTCATGCAATGGGAATTTTGATTACAGCGAATCATATAGAAATGGTATTAGTAAATCTTGGAGATGAGATTATAAAAAAAGATCGCATCCGTTTAAAATTTACGGCAGAATTATCCTATTGTACAGAAGTGGCACAAAAGGTCAAAACTTTTCTTGAAGGCGAATTAGCGAAGGATACGCTACTTGGGATTGGAGTGGCGATTCCGGGAATTATTGATCAGAAAGAACGGATTGTTTTAAAATCCCATGCTTTAGGTATAGAGAATTATAGTCTGCGCTTTTTAGAGCAGGCTTTGGAAATTCCAGTATATTTTGAAAACGATGCTAATGCTGCAATGCTTGCAGAAAAAAAGCAAAAGTATCCAAATGCGATATATCTGTCTTTGAACCACACCTTAGGAGGCGCATTCTGCATAGATGGAAAGCTGTTTCGAGGGCAGAACCAGAAAGCAGGTGAGTTTGGTCACATGATACTCGTTCCCGGTGGAAGAAAGTGTTATTGTGGTAAATCAGGATGTGCAGATGCATATTGTGCTGCAAGTGTACTGACACAAGATAACAGGCAGTCACTGGATGCATTTATGGAAAAAATTGAAAGTGGTGATGAAAAAAATTTGCAGACATGGAATGCGTATCTGGATCATCTTGCTGTTTTGATATCAAATCTGCGGATGGCATATGATATGGATATCATACTCGGAGGTGATGTGGGAGGTGTATTGTCAGATTATATGATACCACTGGGAGAAAAAGTGATGGCATATAATGGCTTTGAGCATGATGTTTCATACTTAAAAAATTGTTCGTATAAGAAAGAAGCGTCGGCTGTTGGAGCCGCGAAATACTTTTTTACAAAACATATGGCAGAATTGTAAATTTTTTGAACGCAGATAAGCAGTCCACCGCATCTGGTGCGCAGGGCATCAAGCGTTGGGTAAGGGGATGTTCACTCTGTTGGAGTTAAAAGCTCCCACTGACAGGTTGCAAAGTGAATGCAGATGTCCGCTTTATATGTGTGAAAAACGAGAAGTTGTGTAAAATTAGAAAAAGATATTATAGTAAAAAACGGAAAGAAAACAGTAACTATGGTTTTCTTTCCGTTTTTTTGCGTGTTAATTGTAAAAAATATACAAAAAATGTATTTTGAAATTATGAAATATATAAAAATATGAAAAAACATATTGACAAATTGTGTTTACAGGGCAATAATGTAATTACTTTAATAAAATAATTTATAAAAGATAAAATAAAACAATATAAATAAGGAAGAAACAATTATGATAAAAAAGGAGAAAACAGTTATGTTACAGCAGGTAATGACAAATCCAGGAGAAATTATTTTCAGAGAGGTTCCGGTTCCGGAGGTAAAGGAAAATCAGGTGTTGGTAAAGATTATGAATATTGGTGTTTGTGGATCAGATATTCATGTTTATCATGGAAAACATCCGTTTACAAAATATCCGGTAACACAGGGACATGAGGTTTCCGGTGAGATTACAGAACTTGGAAAAAATGTCACAGAGTTTCATGTGGGACAGAAGGTGACGATAGAGCCTCAGGTATATTGTGGACATTGCTATCCATGTCGTCATGGAAAGTATAATCTCTGTGAGGAATTAAAAGTAATGGGATTTCAGACGACAGGAACAGCATCTGAGTATTTTGCAGTGGATGCATCTAAAGTAACACCTATTCCAGAAGATATGTCCTATGAAGAAGGAGCTATGATCGAACCTCTTGCTGTGGCAGTCCATGGTGTAAAACAGATGGGCGATGTGGCTGGCATGAATATTGCAGTCCTTGGAGCAGGACCGATTGGAAATCTCGTGGCACAGGCAGCAAAAGGAATGGGGGCAGCGAAAGTGATGATCACAGATATCAGTGATCTTAGACTGGCAAAGGCAAAAGAATGTGGAATTGATGTGTGTGTGAATACCCAAAATAAAGACTTCGGTGAGGCAATGATCGAAGCATTTGGACCGGATAAGGCAGATGTGATCTACGACTGTGCCGGAAACAATATCACAATGGGACAGGCAATTAAATATGCAAGAAAAGGAAGCACGATCGTACTGGTGGCTGTTTTTGCAGGAATGGCAGAAGTAGATCTTGCAGTGGCAAATGACCACGAACTTGACATTAAGAGCACGATGATGTACCGCCATGATGATTACATAGATGGAATCAGACTGGTAAATGAGGGTAAAGTTCATTTGAAACCGCTCATCTCAAAGACATTTGCTTTTAAAGATTATCTGAAGGCATACCAGTATATTGATGATAACCGCGAGACAACGATGAAAGTAATTATCAACGTCAGTGAAAAGTAAGGAGTTCGTATGGAAAATAAATATGGAATTGTCGGAGTTGCCCATGTCGGGCTTCCGACAAACGATTTGCAGAAAACAGTTGAGTTTTATAAGAGTCTTGGATTTGAAGTAATTATGCAGTCTTATAATGAAAAAGCAGGGGAAAAAGTGGCATTTTTACAGATAAAAAATTACTGTATAGAGACTTTTGAAAATGGGCAGGCGGCAATGTCAGACGGTGCGTACCAACATGTTGCACTTGATGTGGAAGACATTGAAAGTATGTATCAGAAAATCTGCAATGAAAAATACACAATTATTACAGACGGAATCGAAGAACTGCCATTTTGGGAAAATGGTGTGAAGTTTTTTATGATCAAGGGACCAAATGAGGAAAGAATAGAGTTCTGTCAGAAACTCTGATAAAAATAGGAGGGACATATGGGAAGCGAAAACAAAAATGGAAAAGTACCGCTGATCAGTAAGATTGCATATGGGTTTGGTGATGTCGGATGTAATTTTAGCTGGATGTTCGTCAGTAATTTTCTGATGATATTTTATACAGACGTGTTCGGAATCAGTATGGCGGCTGTGTCAGCACTTATGCTTTTTTCAAGATTTTGGGATGCGATCAATGATCCAATCGTCGGGGGACTTACGGATAAAACAAAATCGAGATGGGGACGGTACCGTCCATGGCTGTTAGTAGCGGCACCAATTACAGCGATTCTTCTTGTTATGACATTCTGGGCAAGACCCGACTGGCCGCAGAATGGAAAGATCATTTATATGGTAATTACATATTGTCTGCTGGTTTTGGGGTATACCTGTGTGAATATTCCATATGGAACCTTGTGTGGTGCTATGACACAGGATATTGATGAACGTGCAAAAATAAATACATCCCGTTCGGTTGCAGCGATGATTGCAATTGGTGTGTTAAATATTATCACAGTTCCACTGCTCAGCAAATTCGGCAGTCACAGTGCAAAGACAGGATATCTGACGGTGGCGGTCATATATGGATGTATTTTTACAGCCTGTCATTTCTTCTGCTTTGCGAAGACGAAAGAGGCAGTGATTACTCCGGAAAAAGAAAAAATTTCTGTAAAGATACAGTTGAAAGCAGTTATGCAGAACAGACCATATCTTCTTGCATTGGCAGGACAGATATTATTTGGATTTACATTGTATGGTAGAAACGCAGATATTCTGTATTATTTTACATATGTGGAAGGGAATGCCTCCTACTACACAACTTATTCGATGTGCATTATTATTCCTTCTATCATCGGGGCAGCCTGTTTTCAACCATTATTCCGCAAGTTGAATAACAAAGGAAGAACAGCATCTCTCTTTGCTTTATTTACAGGAATTTCCATGTTGTTTATGTTTTTCTTCAATGCCAAAGAATCACCAGCTATTTTTTATGCATTATCTGGTCTCACACAGTTTTTCTTCTCTGGATTTAATACCGCAATCTATGCAATTATTCCAGACTGTGTGGAATATGGGGAGTGGAAAACCGGACTTAGAAATGACGGTTTTCAGTATGCATTTATTTCACTTGGAAATAAAATCGGAATGGCAGTTGGAACAGCACTTTTAGCAGGATTACTTGGAAAATATGGTTATATTGCAAATCAGACACAAAATGCAATTGTACTTTCAATTATGAAACATGCATTTACGACGATTCCGGGTGTACTGTGGATTGTGACTGCGGTTGTATTATTTTTCTACCGGTTAAATAAAAAACGTTATAACGAGATTGTAGAGGAACTAAAAAATGGAAGAAAAAGTTGATATCGTGGCATTAGGAGAGTTGCTTCCTATGATCCAAATTATCGCTCGTCTCTTTGGAAGAGCAAAGAGTATGCAGTGAAAAAAATGAGATCTGTCATAGAATTGGTAGATGTTATGAAGGTATCAGATGAAGAGAGTACTCTGTTGACAGAGGCGAAAAGTTATGAGCAGGCTACAGATCAACTCCTTGCCATGGGACCAAAGCTGGTTGCCATTACATTGGGAGAACAGGGCGTTCTTATGGCAACAAAAAGCAGAAAAGAAATCATCAAAGCATTTCAGACACATGCGGTCGACACGACTGGGTCAGGTGATTCATTCTGGGGAGGCGTATTATGCAGTATCCTTTCTATGAATAAGAATGTTGAAAAAATGGAATGGGAAGAAATCAAAAAGTGTGCTGTTTTGGGAAATGCAGTTGCTGGATTGTGTGTGCAAAAGAGAGGCGGAATCCCTGCGATTCCGACGAAAGAGGCAGTGCTTGAATTTATGCAGAAATAATGAATGTATATGAACAAACTCGGGGCTGTAAAAATCACGATTTATTAATCGTTAAAGCATCAGCCCCGTGTTTTTCTGTCGGAGTATTATTCCGCTTTTATCTTTCCATCATACTGATCGATTCAATTCCAACACTTCCGCCGCGGACAACTTCGATATGCTTGAACTCTTCTTTGATAAGCTTGATGACCGCGTCATTTTTGGTTGCGGTCTGGACGAATTCCAGAAGGAGGCTGTCTTTTCCATAGTCGATGACACGTGCCTTGAAAGTCTCAGCAATCTGGAAAAGTTCTACTTTATCTTCCGGGGAGCAGCCCTTTACCTTGATGTAAAGGATCTCCTTCATTCGAACGAACACGTCTGTAAAATCAATAACCTTGATCACCTCGATCATACGGTTCAGCTGTTTTTTGATCTGCTCAAAAGTCTCATCATCGCTGACTGTGGCGATGGTCATTCTGGAAACTGTGGGGTCCTCGGTGGTTCCAACAGTAAGACTGTCCAGGTTATAGGACTTTCCGGAGAAAAGACCGGAAATCTTGGAAAGAACACCGACCTGGTTTTCAACGTAGAGAGAGATCCATCTTTTTTTCATTCCTTTATCCATCATTCATTCCTCCTAACAATCCATGATCAGATCAGCCAGGGTGCCGCCCGGCTTGACCATCGGGTAAACCATTTCCTCCGGATCAATGATAAATTCGATGATCGTAGGAGTTTTTGTATTCTTTTTAGCCTCTTCGAAAGCAGCCGCGATCTGATCCTTCTCAGTTACGCGGATACCCTTTGCCCCATAGCTCTCTGCGAGACGGATGAAATCCGGTGTGTATTCCGGATATTCCTGACCGTCTGTGCGGCGGGAGAGTGCACCGGCCTTCAGATTTGTCATGGCGTAACGTTTTCCGTAGAAAAGCTTCTGCCACTGGCGGACCATTCCGAGATATTCATTATTAAAGATACAGCAGATGATCGGAAGCTCCTCCAGAACTGCGGTAGCCAGCTCCTGAATGTTCATCTGCATGCCGCCGTCACCGGAAACGGAGATGACCGGTGTATCCGGATTACCGATCTTGGCACCGATGGCACCTGGAAGGCCGTAACCCATGGTTCCAAGTCCGCCGGACATGATCAGCTGACGGTTCTCGGTGATGTCTGCATACTGGCTCACCAGCATCTGATGCTGACCTACATCGGTAACAAGAATGGCCTTGTCAAACTGGCGGTTGATTTCGCCGATGATATCCAGCGGTCCCATAATACCACGGTCTTTCATGGTAAGAGGATGCTCTTCCTTCCATTCCTGGATCTGCTTCAGCCATTTGCCGGTATTACAGTCCTGTACATATTCATTCATTTTTGTTATTGCCTCTTTTGCATCGGCAACGATGGGGATGTCTACATGGATATTTCTGGAAATGGAAGCGGTGTCAATATCGATGTGGACGATCTGTGCATGTGGGGCAAATTCATGGAGCTTGCCTGTGATACGGTCGTTAAAACGGGTTCCGATGGAAAACAGAAGATCGCATTCATTCACGGCCATATTTGCGGCATAAGCGCCGTGCATACCGAGATTTCCGATAAACAGAGGGTTCTTTGTGGAAATGGCGCCACGTCCCATGACGGTTGTGACAACCGGGATCTGAGTTTTCTCAACAACCTGGGTAAAAATCTCCTGTGCGCGGGAAATGATCACACCGCCGCCAGCAAGAAACAGAGGTTTTTTGGCCTTCTGCAGCATTTTGAGGGCACGCTTCAGCTGTCCGATATGCACGCTGGTGTTAGGCTTGTAGCCGCGGATATTGACAGTCTTCGGATACTCAGCACTTCCCAGCTCGGCCATTACATCCTTTGGAAGGTCGATGAGAACCGGGCCTGGGCGTCCGGTGCGTGCGATATAGAAAGCTTCCTTGATGATACGTCCAAGATCCTCACGGTTGCGGACGGTAACACCGTATTTTGTGATGCTTCTGGTGATCCCGACAATATCAACCTCCTGGAACGCATCGTTTCCGATGAGGTGACGGGCAACCTGTCCGGTAAAGCATACAAGCGGAACACTGTCATAGTTGGCAGTTGCAAGACCTGTAACAAGGTTGGTAGCTCCGGGACCGCTGGTAACGAGACATACGCCAACCTTTCCGGTAGTTCTGGCATAGGCATCTGCTTCGTGTACAAGGGCCTGCTCGTGACGTGGCAGGATGATGTCAATGCCGCTCTGTTTATATAATTCATCGCTGATATCGATGGTACAGGCACCAGGATAGCCGAACAGAACATCAACGCCTTCTTCTTTTAAGGCTTTTACAAGCAATTTGTTTCCGGAAATCTGTTTCATGAATTGGTTCCCTCCTTTGATGATGTGAAAAGTTAAGCAGATAAGGGCTGCCGCGAGAAATTTTTCCAATAAAAAAGTCCCGGCATATTGGATAAAATATGCTCAGGACGGATGATTCCGCGGTACCACCTGTTTTCAGAGGTAAAACTCTGCTCTCTGCCAGTACAAAATTATACTGCCTCCCTGTAACGTGGGAATGACGATGAAGCCTACTGCATGAAGATCCATGGTTCAGTCCACTGCTCGAGGGCTACTTCCACAGTTCAGTCACGAAGATTCTCACCGTCCATCTTCTCTCTGTGCATCCGGAGACTGTGTACTACTCCCTGTCATTGCATTTAGTAAATATGGATAAAAATTTTCTATTATTATAATATAAAATATCGGAACTGTCAATCAAAAATCCTGATGGCTCAATGGGTGAGCCGGGGATTACGATAACAGTTCCGATATGGATGATATTAAGTATTAAATATTTTTTCGGTACATTAGCTGTTTCTTGTTACGGAGCTGGAGCCTGCTTACTCAGGATTCGGTATTATCCAGTGTTTCAGGATCTTTTTCCGGAAGGTAGACATGCACTTTCTCGATACGGTTTTTATCCAGCTTTTCTACGATCAGACGGATTCCGTCCTCTGTGATCACTTCGTCACCGGCAACAGGCAAACGATCCAGATGTTCGATGATAAATCCACCCAGGGAATCATAATCCTCGGAATCCAGTTCCGTATCCAGATGATCATTTACGTCATCTAGATGCATGGAACCTTCGATGATATATTCCCGGTCGGAAATCTTCTGGACAAGCTCGTCCTCCTTCTCATCGTATTCGTCATGGATCTCACCCACGATCTCCTCCAGGATATCCTCCAGTGTGATCAGTCCGGCCATATCACCGTATTCATCCAGTACAATGGCAATGTTGAAGGTGGAGTCCTTCATTTCCACAAGAAGATCGGAAATGCTTTTTGTTTCGTAAGTGAAATGCGGCTTTCGGAGGAAATGATCGATAACAAATTCCTCATTTTTGTCGTAAAGAAGAAGATCCTTCATGTTGATGATTCCCACAATGTTGTTCTGGCTGTCCTTATAAACCGGCAGACGTGTGAACTTATCCTCGCGGAAAATATCGATCAGCTCATCATAGGTGGATTCTACATCCGCAAAGGTAACATGTACTCTTGGAACCATGATATCCTTGGCTGTGGCATCTCCAAGATCAAACACATTGTAGATCATTTCTTTTTCGTCGGATTCAATGACACCGTCCTCATGGCTGACGTCCACGATAGTACGAAGCTCCTCCTCGGTCATGGCCTTGCTGGCTGCATCCGGATCCACACGCATCAGGCGCATCACACCTCTTGAAAAGAGATTGATGATGAAGATCACCGGTGTCATGATGGTCATAAGAAATTTAAAGACCGGGATATAGCGGAGGGTGATCTTTTCAGAGTTAATGGTTGCGTAGTTCTTGGGGGTGATCTCACCGAAGATCAGGATCAGAACCGTCAGAATCACCGTCACGATGCTGACCATATAGCCGCCAAAGCTGTATGCAAGTGTGGTTGCAAGGGAAGAAGCTGAAATGTTCACAATGTTGTTTCCGATGAGAATCGCACTGAGAAGCTTGGGCGTCTGGTTCTCCAGGATATCGAGAGCCATGGCTGCACGCTTGTTTCCCTCGTCTGCAAGAGAGCGGAGACGGATCTTGTTTACCGACATCAGCGCGGTTTCGTTAGATGAGAAAAAGGCTGACAATGCCAGCAGAATAAGTAATATGATTATCTGGTAAGTGTCGCTGGGGTCCACTTTCAATATTCACTCCTTTAAAAATAAGATTATTTGGTTAAAAATATACAGATACTCCCACATTATATACGTTTTACTGGATTTTGGCAAGAGCCGGACCGGTACAGCGCATATAGATATATGGAAAAAATACGAAAATAAGTCTGCTTCTTGACAAAAGAGTAAGTTCAGACTAACATATATGTATATTCATATATAAAGAAGAACTGTATAGGAATGGAAGGAGAGGTTTATGTTTCTGGAGATAAAAGGAATCAAAAAATCCTTCGGGGCAGGAGAGAGCCATGTAGATGTTCTGAAGGGGATCGATCTTGAGATTGAAAAGGGAGAATTTTGTGTGCTTCTGGGGCCGTCCGGTTCCGGGAAATCCACGCTGCTAAACATTATTGGCGGCATTGACGGAGCGGATGCAGGAAGCATTACCATTCAGGGAGAACAGCTGGAGGATATGAATGAAAAGAAGCTTTCCCTCTACCGCAGAAAACATCTGGGATATATTTTTCAGATGTATAATCTGATCCCCAATCTGACTGTGAGGGAGAATATTGAAGTTGGTGCTTATTTAAGTGACAGACCGCTGGATGTGGATGAACTGCTGGAGACACTGGGACTTTATGAACATCAGCGGAAGTTTCCGAACCAGCTTTCGGGAGGGCAGCAGCAGAGAACTGCTATTGGACGTGCCATTGTAAAAAATCCGGATATCCTGCTTTGTGATGAGCCTACCGGCGCTCTGGACTACAACACCTCCAAGGAAATCCTGAAGCTGATCGAAACAGTCAATCACAAATACGGAAATACTATAGTCATGGTTACTCATAACGATGGCATCAAGGATATGGCAGACCGTGTGGTAAAGCTTCGTGACGGGATGATCCGCAGAAACTATCAGAATGAGCAGAAGATTCCGGCTGCTGACCTGGAATGGTAAGGGGGCATTATGAAGAATCCTTTACGTAAACGTATCCCCAGGGAACTGAAGGGGGAATTTGGAAAATATCTGGTGGTTTTCCTGCTGATGGTATTGACCATCGGGTTTGTGTCCGGCTTTCTGGTAGCCGATGGAAGCATGCTGAAGGCTTATAATGAGAGCTTTGATAAATATAACATCGAAAACGGAAATTTTCGTACTGCGGAAAAGATTTACAGTTCTCAGTGGAAGGATATTGAAGCTACCGGTGTTAAGCTTTATGAGAACTACTATATAGAAGAAGATCTGGATAACGGAAGCACCATGCGTTTTTTTAAAAACCGTGAGAAGGTGAATAAGGTCTGCCTGATGAAGGGAGAAATGCCGTCAGGGCAGGGCGAGATCGCCATTGACCGTATGTATGCGGATAACAACAGTCTTAAGGTAGGAGATACCCTGATCAGAGGTGAAAAATCCTGGAAGATCACAGGCCTGGTGGCACTTTCGGATTACAGTGCCCTGTTTCAGAATAATAATGATTCCATGTTTGATTCTGTAAAGTTTGGTGTGGCGATCGTAACTCCGGAGGAATTTGAAAACCTGGATCAGGAAAAGCTCCGGTACAATTATGCATGGATATATGATCATCAGCCAAAGAACGAAAAAGAGGAGAAGAAGGTTTCTGAAAATCTCATGGAAGACATTGGCAAAGTGGTAGCTCTGGAAACCTTTGTCCCACGTTATCTTAACCAGGCGATCATTTTCACCGGTGATGATATGGGCGGAGACAGGGCAATGGTCATCACGCTTCTTTATATTGTGATCGTGATCATGGCTTTTGTGTTTGGAATTACCATCAGCAATACGATCCGAAAGGAAGCCGGTGTTATCGGTACGTTACGTGCATCCGGTTATACCAGGCGTGAGCTGATCCTTCATTATATGACGCTTCCGGTTCTGGTCACACTGGTCGGTGCCCTGATTGGAAATATTCTTGGATATACCGTATTTAAGGGTGTATGTGCAGACATATATTACGGGAGCTATAGTCTGCCGACTTATGTGACAGTATGGAATGCAGATGCCTTTCTTCTGACAACCGTAGTTCCGGTCATCATTATGATACTGATCGATTATGCGGTGCTCTGGTACCGCCTGAAGCTTTCGCCTCTGAAGTTCCTGAGAAGGGATTTTTCCGGGAAAAGACAGAAACGCGCGGTGTATTTAAGTCCGAAGATCGGAATTTTTTCCAGGTTTCGCCTCCGGGTGATCTTTCAGAATGTCAGCAATTATCTGGTGCTGTTTGTGGGAGTCATTTTTGCAAATTTGCTGCTGTTTTTCGGCATGCTCCTGCCGTCTACGCTGGATCATTATCAGATGGAGATCCAGGAGAATATGCTGGCGAAATACCAGTACATACTTTCGGTTCCGGCAAGTGCCTATTCAGGAAATAAAGCGGATGCCATGAATTCTCTTCTGGAATATTATACGGATATCAGAACGGACAATAAAGATGCGGAAAAATTTTCTGCATATTCCCTGAATACCATGCCTGGTAAATATAAAAGTGAGGAGATCACTCTCTATGGTGTGGAGCCGGATAGCAAGTATATCCGTGCAGATCTTTCGGGAGAGGGTGTTTATATTTCCAGTGCTTATGCAGATAAATTCCGGATCAAGGAGGGCGATACCATAACTTTGAAGGAAAAATACGAGAAGGATGAGTATTCCTTTAAAGTAGATGGAATCTATGATTATGCGGCAAGCCTCTGTGTATTTATGGAAAGAGATAAACTGAATGAGGCGTTTGATCTTGAAGATGATTATTTTGGAGGATATTTCTCTGATACAGAGATCCGGGATATCCCTTCAAAATATATCGGCTCTGTCATTGATCTGGAAGCTCTTACAAAAATATCCAGGCAGCTGGATGTCTCCATGGGAGATATGATGGGAATGATGTATGGATTTTCCGTGATCATTTTCCTGGTGGTGATCTATCTGCTTTCCAAGGTCATCATCGAAAAAAATGCCCAGTCGATTTCCATGACCAAGATCCTGGGCTATACAAATGGTGAGATCAGCCGTTTGTATATACTTTCCACATCACTTGTGGTGGTGTTCTGCCTGCTATTAAGCCTTCCGGTTGAACGGCAGATCATGGAAGTGCTGTTCCGCGAGATGATGCTTTCCAGTATTTCGGGATGGATTACCATGTGGGTGGATCCCATGATCTATGTGAAAATGACAGCGATCGGAATCGCAGCCTATGCAGTGGTAGCAGTGCTGGAATTCCGGAGGATCCGTCATGTGCCCATGGATGAAGCACTGAAAAATGTGGAATAATATGTGACATCTGTATATATATCTGGAAAAATAATTCAGGATATCCGGAAATTTTACAGAATATGCAACAGGATCAGGAGTATGTGTGGTTTAACTGAATGCGGATGTTTTTATCCGCTTGAACAGTTATCTGTGAATAACCACATATACTCCTTAAATATTCATAAATTTTCCGGAATACTGGAAATATTACTACAAACTTGTTATAATAATCCCATACTTCCCGTTGGAGGGAATAATTCAAACAGGAAATCAGGTGAGGAACATGGCAGGCAGAAAGAAGGATCCGCTGTATAAAAGCTTCGGATATGCGTTTCAGGGGATTTTTACCTGCATCCGCAAGGAAAGAAATATGAAGATCCACTGTATGGTGGCAGCGCTTGTGGTGATCGCAGGACTGATCCTTGGGATTTCCGTGACAGAGTGGTGCATCTGCCTGGGGCTGTTCGGAATGGTGATGGCGCTGGAGCTGGTGAATACGGCAGTGGAAGCTGTTGTGGATCTGGTCACAGAGGAACGTCACCCACTGGCAAAGATCGCCAAGGACACAGCAGCCGGAGCAGTACTGATCGCAGCGATCATGGCAGCGATCGTCGGACTGATCATTTTTGTTCCCAAGGGACTTGCTTTTCTGGGAATATGACAGGAACAGAAAACTTTTGTTTCAGGATAGGGTCTGGTGTCGGACTGTGGTGTGATGGTCCGGCAGCTGCCGGTTTCAGGAAAGGAGAAAATATTATGGAATTAGGTGAAGGACTGAAGAAAATTTTATTGGTGGGTATTGGTACAGCAGCAGTGACAGCAGAGAAATCCAAAGAAATCCTGGATGAACTGGTAAAAAAGGGTGAGCTTACGGTTGAACAGGGTAAGGTTCTTAATCAGGAGCTGAAGCATAACATCAAATCAACGGTTAAGACAGCTGCTGATTCTGTAAAGGAATCTGCAGCCAGAAAGAATGATCAGGAAGAACTGAAGGCAACGATTTCCAGGCTGACACCGGAGCAGCTGGCTGCTGTGAAGGCGCAGATCGAGCGCATGCAGGCCGAGGCTGCTGAGGAGAAAGCCGAGACAGCAGAAGAACCGGCAGAGGAAGCTGTACAGGAAGCTTCTGCGGAAACAGAAAATGCAGAAGATACCGGGAGCGAAGAACAGGCAGCAGAGTAACCGACTGCGGATCGCAAATATCCGCTTGACTAAACGATAACGCAGACGAAGCAGTAAATGGAGAAGTTTATGGGCAGAGAAGAAAAGGAGAAAAAAGAGAAAGGCGGATATGGAGAACGGCTGAGAGAGATCACAGCCGTTCTGAAAAAACATGCCATTACCCGGGGTGTTTCTCCTGAGAAGCTCCGGCTCATACTGGAAGATCTGGGCCCAACTTATATTAAGTTGGGTCAGATCATGTCTCTTCGTTCCGATATTCTGCCGAAACGCTACTGCGATGAGCTGATGAAACTCTGCTCGGATGTGCCGCCCATGCCGTTTTCCCAGGTGATCGAGGTTCTTGAGGAATCCATGGGATGTCCATGGCAGGAGGAATTTCAGCATATTGAGCAGAAACCTCTGGGAGCAGCATCGATTGCCCAGGTGCATCGGGCCACGCTGAAAACAGGTGAAGAGGTTGTGATCAAGGTTCAGCGAAAAGGAATCTATGAGACCATGGCCAGGGATATCGGCCTGATGCATAAAGCAGTGCGCCTGATGCCGCCGGTGAGCATTAAGGGCATGGTGGATCTGAACATGGTTTTAAGTGAACTGTGGACTGTGACTCAGGAGGAGATGAATTTCCTGACGGAAGCTGCAAATATGGCGGAATTTGCAAAAAAGAACAAAGATGTGGCTTTTGTTAAAGTACCGATCCTCTACCGTGAGTATATTTCGCCGCATATTCTTGTGATGGAATATATTGACGGTTTTGCTGTCAATGACAAGGCTGCGCTTCTGGCCAATGGTTATGATCTTAATGAGGTCGGAACGAAATATGTGGATAATTTCATCAAACAGGTGATGGAGGATGGCTTTTTCCATGCGGATCCACATCCGGGAAACGTGCGGATCCAGGATGGAAAGATCGTCTGGATCGATATGGGAATGATGGGGCGGCTTACAGAGCACGATCGTCAGCTGATCGCAGAAGCTATTGAAGGGGTTGCCATGAACAACATCGGCAAGATCCAGGATGCGGTCCTGGCTCTTGGGGAGTTTAAAGGCAAACCGGATTCCAGCAAGCTTTATGAGGATATCCGCGGACTTATGGAGAAATACGGTACTGCGGATATGGGGAACATTGATGTGGCTGAAGTGATGGTGGACCTGATGGAGGTCATGAAAGAAAATAAGATCATGATGCCTCACGGACTGACTATGCTTGCAAGGGGGCTGACTCATGTGGAGGGGGTTCTGGCTGAGATATGTCCGGACATCAATATGACACAGATTGCTGCGGCAAGGCTCAAGGAGCAGCTGTTCAGCAATGGGAACTGGAAGCGTGAGATAAAAAAAGAAGGAAAAAATCTTGCCTGGTCCCTGAAACGTGCAGTGGATATTCCTTCTCTGGCAGCAGATTTTCTTCAGGGCTGTATGAAAGGGCAGACAAAGATCAATCTGGATCTTCATGCCTCGGATGATCTGGCGTGGCTTTTGCGGCGGCTGGTGCGGAATATTGTGATGGGGCTGTGGGTGATGGCACTTCTGATCAGTTCCAGCATTATCTGTACTACAGATATGAAACCAAAGCTGTGGGGGATTCCGGCGTTGGGGGCTTTTGGCTATGTGTTTGCTTTTATTATTGTTTTGTATGTGTTTATCAAGCATTTCTTTTCAGGAAAAAAATAAAAGACGGAGATCATTTGCAGAGTCTGCGGGATGGTTTCCGTCTTTTTTTGCTGTTATGGAATTGTTTCGGTCTGCTGTTATAACTGCGATTAGGAGCTATCATCTTCCGACCAGCTGGTAAAGGACGGAGTGCGGGTGTTTGGTCAGGTGTAGATGGTTCCGCTGTAGGCTTTGCGGAATTCCCTTGGGGTGTAGCCGGTTCCCTGGCGGAAGTAGTTGCAGAAGGAGGGAGCGTCCCGGAAGCCGCAGGAGAGAGCTGCTTCTGTGATGGTGCAGGAGGAGGAGCAGAGAAGCTGGGCTGCCATCTGGAGGCGGTGTTTCAGGAGATATTGTTTTGGGGAGGTGTTTTCATGTTCCATGAAGATCCGGTAAAGATAGGAACGGTCGATTCCTACGTAGTGTGCCACGTCTGAAATCTGGATGGGGTAGGCATAGTTGTTTCTAATGTATTCGGAGGCTTTCTGAAAGTACAGGTTTGAGATGTCGGTCCTGCTTTCGGAGGGCTTTTTTTGCATGTCGGATAATATCAGGAGGAGGTTTCCTGTGGAGGCAAGGTCGTTTCCGTTGTTTTCGGAAAAGGTGTCAAGTAGGCTTTGCATGTGGGTGAGGAGGCTGTTTTGCCGGGAGGGTGTTTCCGGGGTGAAGATTGGGGTGTCGGAAAATACGGTTTGTTTCAGGATTTCTTTGCAGGCGGAGCCGTCAAAGCCTGCCCAGGCATAGCTCCAGGGGTCGGAGGTGTCGGCGCGGTAGTAGATGGAGTCCATGGGGCGGATGAGAAAGGCGTCGCCTGCTTTCAGATGGTAGGTGTGGCCGCTGCACTGGTAGATGCCTTTGCCGTGGAAGATCACGTGGAGAAGGTAGTGTGGGCGCATGGCCGGGCCGAAGGAGTGGTTCGGACCGCAGTCTTCCTGGCCGCAGAAGTAGACGGAGAGGGTGTGCTGGGTTTGGGTTTCTTTGGAATCGTTTTTCATTTGGGTGGGCCTCCTGTTTTTGGGTTATTCAACAAAAACGCAATTTTGGGTCACAAAATGGGATGGAATGTTGTATGAGGTGATTATACAATATTGGGTGTGGGAAGGGCAAGGATGGATATGGATATACGGACGCCCGTGAGGTGTGTGCTGCCTGTCGGCGGGGCTTCGTCGGGGGCTGACTTCTAAGCCGCTGAAAATCTGCTAAAAGCGCTTTAAAAATTCTCGAACTCGCGTCTGAAGCCGCTCAGACAGCGAGAATTTTTGAAGCAACGCAGATTTCCACCGGCTAAGAATCAGCACCCCTCCTGCAGAGTCCGCCGACAGGCAGCACACACCTCACGGGCTGGTATTTCAGGGCGGAAGGGATAGAGTGGCGATGGCGGGAGGGATTACAGGTGAGGAGGGAAGGGGATGGAGAAAATGTGGCTGGCGGAGAGGGGATTTGGTTCAGAGTGGGAATGGTGGTGTTTTCCCGGGAGTTGGATGAGTCATCAGCGCTACGCTGGATGACTGGGACGAAAGGCAGAGTTTCCCTGTGGTCTGCCGGGGAAGAATGGGTCGAGGCGTTTCGCTGTCGACTTGGAGGTGAGTTGTTGTGGCAATGCAGTGGCGCCGGGATGAGATATCAATACATAGGAATATAGAGGAACACAGCGGAGCAGGATGAATACATCGGTGTAGCGTAGCATTATCAATACCGTAGAATACATCGCCGTGCCAATACATTAACACATTTCCACAGCGTACGACAATATAGCGTGCCCGGAAAGGGGGAGTGCGAGGGGGAAAAGCGGGCTTCGCAACTCTGAGTGCTTTCTCCCTCGCAGATTTCCTCCGCTTTGAAAAGCGGATAAATTTACACTAATACCCCCAAAAATAACCTCAACATTAAAAAAATAGATTTACATATAAAAGGAGGAGCCTCAACATGAAAACAATTATATTAAAAAACGAATTCTGGTACGGTGGTGCAGTCTATGAAGGCTACCGCCAGCCCGTAGGTGCAGACGACATTGTGGACTGGGATTTCCGCGAAAACCCAACCCACAATCAGATCATGCCTTTATTCCTTTCCTCGAAAGGCCGCTACATCTGGAGCGATGCAGGTTTTCACATTTCTTTCAGAAATGGTGAGATCCTGGCGGAAGGTCCGGAACCTATCATTCTGAAAGATGGCTTCAATGATCTGCGAGGTGCATACCTGGCAGCCATGAAAGCGCATTTTCCATTTCATGAGATCAAACTTTCAGACAGGTTTTTCAAAGTACCGGTATACAATTCCTGGATCGAACTTACCTATTATCAGACCCAGAAGAATATCCTGAAATATGCAAAAGGTATTCTGGAAAATGGTTTTCCATCCGGTGTTCTGATGATCGATGATGGCTGGTCTCCTTATTATGGAAGGTGGCAGTTCAGGGGGGATAATTTCAAGGATGCGAAGGCGATGCTCAAAGAATTGCATGAGATGGGATTTTCTGTGATGCTGTGGATCTGTCCGTTTATTACTCCGGATACGTTGGAGTTCCGGGAGGCTAGGGATAAGCATTTTCTGATTGAAACTCCGGAGGGAAAACCTCGTATCCTGGAGTGGTGGAATGGGTATTCTGCAGCTTTGGATCTGACGAATCCGGATGCGATGAAGTGGCTGAAGGATCAGCTGGATGTTCTGACGGATATGGGTGTGGATGGCTTTAAACTGGACGCGGGTGATCCTTGTTATTATCATGCGGGTGATAAGCTGTTCCGTGATGTTTCTACGGATGAGTTGTCCAGGCTTTGGGCTGAGTTTGGAGAGCAGTTTGCGTTTAATGAGCTGAGAGTGTGTTTCCGGGCCGGGGGTTATTCTCTGATGCAGAGACTTTGTGATAAGCAGACGAAGTGGGATGAGAGTGGTATTGCGGGATTGATCCCGGATACGTTGCTCCAGGGGCTTACTGGGCATCCTTTTGGCAGTCCGGATATGATTGGCGGGGGTGAGTATACCTGCTTTTTGAATGGGAATGAGAATGCGTGTACGCCGGAGATGTTTGTGCGGTATGCACAGATCGCGGCTTTGATGCCGGTGATGCAGTTTTCGGCTTCTCCGTGGAGGGTGCTGCCTGAGGCGGATTTTCAGAAGGTTAAGGCTGCGCTGGCGCTCAGAGAGAAATGTCTGCCGGAGATTTTCAAGGCTGTAGAGTGTGCGAAAGTTACTGGTGAGCCGATTGCCCGTTCTATGGAGTTTGTTTTCCCTGGACAGGGTATGGAGAGGGTGATGGATCAGTTTATGGTTGGTGATGCGCTTTTGGTGGCGCCTGTTTGGAAGCAGGGGGAGGTTGTCAGAAGTGTGACTTTGCCTGAGGGGCAGTGGAGGTGTGTTAGCCTTGGAGAGACTGAGGGTGATGTACTGAATGGTGGCCGGAATGTGGTTCTTGGTGAGAATGATGGGCTGGTTGTTTTGAGGAGAGTGTAGGACAACGCACAACAATTGCGTGCCCGGAAAGGGGGAGCGCGAGGGGGAAAAACGGGCTTCGCAACTCTGAGTGCTTTCCCCCTCGCAGATTTCCTCCGCTTTGAAAAGCGAAAATACTATATCTAAAAATACTATATCTAAATAAATAACAATTTTCCCAAGCTTTTCATCACAAAAGCGAAATATCCTCCTCCGGAGGAAGCAGCTTCTTAAAAAATCGATACAACAGCATCGAATTTATAAAAGCTACAAGTCCAAATCCAAAGAAAAACCAGCAGCATGCGTAAAGTGGCTGTAGCTTTGCATCGAGATATGTCATATACAATGGAAAGATCGTGATCACCGCAATGGCGATCGTTGTGGGGAAATGCATAAATGCCAGCAGAAATGCATTTCTGCAAAGTGCCCCCAGTGTATTAGCAAAGGTTGCGATTACCGGGAATATGTATAAAGTAAAAATTATCAGCAAAGTCAGAACCCCCACAGAAAGATAAAACAGCATATGTGCAGCGCTTCCTTCTGCATGGAGCAGAAAGCGGATATTCAGGATGAGCATGGTTCCGGCAGCAAGGATCAGCAGCCATATGATCAGTGACTGTTTGAAGTTTTCCTTAAAAGCTCTGAAAAATGTTTTCGTTGTGCCGTTGTTATTCCCTTTTACTGTACGCATCATGCAGTGATAAAGGGCAGTTAGTGACGGCCCAATGGTGATCACGGGGATGCAGCAGAGAATAAAAAGAAGATTGGCGATCACGATGTCACCCAGCTTGTTGAGAAATACATGGACGACATTATCTTCATTTAAAAGATTCATAACGAAATACCTCCTTATATAGAAATGTAGAAATGAAAACAGACCATATGGGAAAAGTCCGATACAGCTAATCTTAGCATAGTTTTTGATTGTGTGTAAAGAGAGGGGACGCAGATAAGTATCAGCACGGTTTATGGGACTGTATAAAAAAACATGGAACTTTGCGTGCACATGTGAAAATGATGGCACGCATGGAATTATGTTAGGAAAGGAAAATTGTGTTTTTTGGAAAATGACATTTATACATGTGCTGAGTTAGTAAAACATACAAAAACAGATATGTAAAAATGTTGGTTTTGCTACAAGGAAATAAATGGGTGCCAAAATATGCTCATAAATAGTGAAAAAAATGAAAATATATGTAATAAATGAAAGAAAACATGTAAAAATGACGAATAATTAACTAAGTATGAACAAAAAATGGATAAAATGAATAAAAAGTAACATTTTTCCATATTGAAATGACAATAATCCATTTATCATTTTTCCATGTGCAATTATAATAATATCAACGGTCAGGGACGTGAAAAAATATAAAAACTGACCAAAGAAAGAGGGAAAATAAGAAAGATTTAAAAGGAGGAAGAAGTTATGAATTTCAAAAGAGTAGCAGCATTATTGTTAGCAGGTGCCATGGTAATGACAGCAGTTCCGGTATATGCAAAAGGTGACGATGTTACACTTTCCGTATCCATCTGGGACACCAACCAGGAGCCGGGAATCAAAGAAATTCTTGCAGACTTCACAGAGAAGACAGGAATCAAGACAGAGATCTCCGTTGTTAAATGGGATGAGTACTGGACAATGCTCGAGGCCGGTGCACAGGGTGGTTCCCTTCCGGACGTATTCTGGATGCACTCCAACGAGAGTCAGAGATACATGTCCAACGATATGCTTCTTGATCTGACCGATAAGATCAAAGACAGCGATCTGATCGATCCGGAGAACTATCCGGAGGATATCTGGGGACTGTATACATACGATGATAAATATTATGCAGTACCGAAGGATATAGATACAATCGCTCTCTGGTACAACAAGACATTATTTGACGAGGCAGGACTTGATTATCCGACAGCTGACTGGACATGGGATGATGTTACAGAGGCAGCTAAGAAGCTTACTAAGGATGATGGTTCCCAGTACGGTCTCGGAATGAGAAATGATAACAACCAGGCCGGATACTACAACCTGATCTATGATAACGGCGGATACATCATCAGCGATGACAAGACAAAATCCGGCTGGGATGATGAGAAGACGATCGCAGCTATGCAGACACTGGAAGGATGGATCAAGGATGGCGTGATCCCGTCTCTTGAGACAATGTCCGAGAACAACGAGGACGTACTTTTCGAGGCTGGCAAGATCGCTATGACATGCCAGGGCTCCTGGATGCTTGCAGCATTTAAAGAGAACGAGTACACAGCAGCTAACTGTGATTGTGTAGAGCTTCCTAAAAACGCTGAGACAGGCAGAAGAGCTTCCTTATATAACGGACTTGGATGGGCAGCATCTGCTTCCGGTGAGCACACAGACGAAGCTTGGCAGCTGATCGAGTACCTCGGATCCAAAGAGGCTCAGGAGAAACAGGCTGAGCTTGGTGTTACAATGAGTGCATACAAGGATACATCTGATGCATGGGCTAAATCCGCAGACTTCAACCTTCAGGCTTATCTGAACATGATGGATGACATGGAGATCCGTCCATACTCCAAATCTACTGTAACATGGGAGAACGAGGACAACGAGATCCTTAAGGGCGTATACACAGGCGACATCACAATGGAAGAGGCTTGCAAGCAGATGGCTGATCAGATGAACGAGAAGCTGGCTGAGGAGTAAGCATTAAGAAACACCGATAATTAAGTGCAGTAATGAGAGGGGCCGCCGCACTCAGGTGCAGCGGCCTCATACATAGAAGGAATAGAAGGAGTGATTCTTATGGCTAAAACTACCAAGTCACAGGCACGGACAAAGAGAGAGCGCAGTGAGTTCCTCTGGGGCTGGCTGTTTATTCTCCCAACAACCATCGGACTGATTGTATTGAACATCATTCCGATCTTCCAGACTATTTACCAGAGCTTTTTCAAAACAGGAGATTTTGGTAAAGGAAATATCTTTATCGGTTTACAGAACTATCAGAAGGTTTTTGCAGATAAAGAGATCTGGCAGGCACTGATCAACACATTCAAATATGCGATCGTGGAGGTTCCTTTTTCCATTGTCATCGCACTTGTTCTTGCAGTACTTCTTAACAGAAAGATGAAGGGCCGTTCTGTTTACAGAACCATCATCTTCCTTCCGATGGTAGCAGCTCCGGCAGCGGTAGCCATGGTATGGAGATGGCTGTTCAACTCTGATTATGGTCTTATCAATAACGTTTTCCATGTTCATGTAAACTGGGTTTCTGATCCGAAAATTGCAGTATTTTCCGTTGCGATCATCGGTGTATGGTCTATCATCGGTTACAATATGGTTCTTTTTCTGGCAGGACTTCAGGAAATTCCGAGAGATTATTATGAAGCGGCAGAGATTGACGGAGCTACAGGTGTGAATGCATTCTTCAGCATTACGATTCCGCTTCTGTCGCCAACTATTTTCTTTGTACTTGTTACCCGTGTAATTGGATCCCTGCAGGTATTCGACCTGATCTATATGGTTATTGACAAGTCAAACCCGGCACTTACCAAGACTCAGTCACTGGTTTATCTGTTCTATAAATATGCATTTATCAATAAGAACATGGGATACGGCGCTACGATCGTAGTAGTACTTCTTATTATCACCATGATCTTGACAGTATTCCAGATGATCGGTCAGAAGAAATGGGTATTCTACAACTAAAAAGGGGGATTAACCATGGATAGTATGGAAACAAAAAAGAAATTAACCACTATTTTAATACATGTCATACTGATCATTGTGTCCATAACGATGCTTGTGCCATTTATCTGGATGATCCTGACAGCTTTTAAAACTGTAACGGAAGCAACATCTGTAGATCCTTTCACCATTTTCCCGAAAATATGGAGAAAAGACGCATTTATTTCTGTTATCAATAACATGAACTTCCTGCTTCTGTACAAGAATACACTGCTTCTGATCTTCTTCCGAGTAGTGTGTGCGGTTCTTACAGCAACTATGGCAGGCTATGCATTTGGACGACTGAACTTCAAGGGCCGTGATCTCTGCTTCAGTCTTGTACTGTTCCAGATGATGGTTCCGGTACAGATCTTCATCATCCCGCAGTACCTGATGGTCAGCAAGATGGGTATGCTGAATACGATCTTTGCCCTTGTATTCCCGGGTATTGTCACTGCGTTCGGTACCTTCCTTCTGAGACAGGGATACATGGGACTGCCGAAGGATCTGGAGGAGGCTGCCAGACTTGATGGATGTAACATCGGTCAGACCTTCCTTTACATCATGGCACCACTTACAAGATCCAGTATGGTTGCACTTGGAATTTTCACAGCTGTATTCGCATTCAAAGATCTGATGTGGCCGATGATCGTTAATACAGATAAGGATATGCTGGTACTTTCTTCCGCACTTGCAAAGATGCAGGGCCAGTACGTATCCAAATTCCCGGAATTGATGGCTGCATCTCTGATCGCCTGCATTCCGATGATCGTGATCTACATGATCTTCCAGAAACAGTTTATCGAAGGTATTGCTACCAGCGGTGGAAAACTGTAATCAGAAATATTACATAAGGTAATACAAGACCGCTGACAATGTATATAACTGAGGATTTGGTTATTGATGTTGTCAGCGGTATTTTTATCGAAGCAAATGCCAAAATGCACAGTTATTTGATGATTCTTAAGGAAAGAGGCGGATATTTTTATCCGCAGTAAACGAAAAAAAGGAGAAAATTATGCCGATCAAATTTCACGAGGGATCAAAGACATTCCACATTTATAACAAACATTTAAGCTACATCACCTGTATCATGGAAAATGGCCAGATGGAGAATCTGTACTATGGAAAAGCTATCCGCGATAAAGAGGATTTCAGTTATCTTCACGAGGAGATCATGCGTTCCCTGATGGCTGTATGCGTTCCGGAACCGGGACTTCTTTCCATGCAGTATACCAAACAGGAGTATCCTGTTTACGGAACCGGTGATTACAGAAATCCTGCCCTTACTGTTCGTCAGGAGAACGGAAGCGAGATCGTAGATTTCAAATATGTTTCTCATGAGATTTACGGCGGCAAGAAGAAGCTTGCCGGTCTTCCGGCAACCTACACAGAGAACGAGGAAGAGGCAACATCTCTGGACATTACACTTCATGATTCTGTGATGGACACAGAACTTGTTCTTACATATTCCGTATATGAGGATTACCCGGTGGTCACCAGAAGTGCACGCCTTGTTCAGAAAGGGGATCAGAAAATCCGTCTTGAGAACGTGATGAGTGCAGCAGTGGAGTTCCCGGATATGGATTATGAGATGATCCATCTTTCCGGTGCGTGGGCACGTGAGCGCTATGTAAAAACACGTAAACTTGAGATGGGTACACAGGCTGTACAGAGTCTTGCAGGAACCGGCTCCAGCTCTGAGCAGAATCCGTTTATCGCGCTGAAGCGTCCTCATACAACAGAAGATACAGGCGAGGTTTTCGGCTTCAGCTTTGTGTACAGCGGCAACTTCCTTGCACAGGTCGAGGTTTCCACCTACGAGATGACACGAGTTATGATGGGAATCAATCCACAGGGATTTTCCTGGGAGCTTTCCAGAGATGAGGAATTCCAGACTCCGGAGGTCGTTATGGTATACAGCGATAAGGGCTTAAACGGAATGAGCCAGGCTTACCACAGACTGTACCGTGACCGCCTGATGCGCGGAAAATGGAGAAATCATGCACGCCCGATCCTTCTTAATAACTGGGAGGCAACCTATTTTGATTTTGATGAGGAAAAAATCCTCAATATTGCAAAAAAAGCCAAAGAGGTTGGGGTAGAGCTTTTCGTTCTGGATGACGGATGGTTCGGAACCAGAAACGATGATTACCAGGGCCTTGGCGACTGGTTTGTAAATAAGAATAAGCTTCCAAACGGAATTTCCGGACTTTCCCGCAAGATCGAGGAGATGGGCCTGAAATTCGGCCTCTGGGTAGAGCTTGAGATGGTAAACAAGAACAGCGACTGCTACAGAGCACATCCGGACTGGCTCATCGGAGCACCGGACCGTTTTGAGTCCCACTCAAGACATCAGCATGTTCTTGATTTTTCCAGACCTGAGGTTGTGGATTTTATTTATGATTCCATCTCCAAGGTTATCGAGGAATCTTCCATTTCCTACATTAAATGGGATATGAACCGCTACATGTCCGAGCCTTTCAGCCGCGGCGCATCTGCAGCAGATCAGGGCAAGACTATGCATAAATATATCCTTGGTGTATATGAGCTGTATACAAGACTGACAGAGAGATTTCCGGATATCCTCTTTGAATCCTGCGCAAGCGGCGGAGCAAGATTTGATCCGGGAATGCTGTATTTTGCACCGCAGACATGGACCAGTGATGATACCGATGCAGCTGAGAGAGAAAAGATCCAGTACGGTACCTCCTTTGTTTATCCGATCGTCAGCATGGGATCTCATGTATCAGCAGTACCGAATCATCAGCTGCACCGTACCACACCGCTTTCCACAAGAGCAAATGTGGCATATTTCGGAACCTTTGGCTATGAGCTGGATCTGAACCTTTTAAGTGCCAAAGAGATCGAAGAGGTAAAGGCACAGGTGGAATTCATGAAGGAACATCGTGACCTGATCCAGGTGGAGGGTGATTTCTACCGTATCTTAAGCCCGTTCGAAGGAAATGATACTGCATGGATGGTTGTTTCCAGAGACAAAAAACAGGCAGTTGCCGGATACTATGAAAGACTGAACAAGGTCAATGCTTCCTGGATGCGTTTGCGCTTCAAGGGTCTTGACGAGGATCAGCTTTACAAAGTAAAATGGGAAGATAAGTGCCTGAAAGCTTACGGAAATGAGCTGATGTATGCAGGAATCCCGGTTGATCGTGACTACTGCAATAAGACAAACGGTGATTTCCATTCTGTATTGTATACAATTGAAGCAGAGGACTGATTTCTGTAAATGATGGAATAAAAATTATCTGCAGAAAAAACATCCGCCTGACCAGAAAAATAACAGGCCGCCGGATATGGCGGTCTGTTATTGGGTGGCGAAGCAGCGCACGGTCGGAAATGTAATATATGACATCAGGGAGGTGGCAAGTTGCTTCATACAGTTGGTTTTACAAACTCAGACAGCTATAAATGTCTGGAGAATTTAAAGAAAGGTGCGGTGGATCTCTGTCTTACTTACTGTGGGTGGGAAAAATGTGATCCGGGATATCGATTTGGACCAAATAAAAGGATCTCCCATGTACTTCATATCGTGGAATCCGGAAGCGGAGTTTTTGAGATGGATGGCTATCAGTATCATCTGACCGGTGGAGAAGCATTTCTGATTCCACCCAGTGTGGAGGCCTGGTATGAGGCAGACATGGACGATCCCTGGACGTACCGCTGGGTAGGATTTGAGGGAATGATTGCCGAGGAAGTAATTCATGTAAGTGGTTTTAGCCGGGAAAATCCGGTCCGAAGGATCCACTGCATGGAAAATGCTGCGAAGTATATTGATGCAATGGTACGGACCAACAAGCTCGTTTTTGAAAATGAGCTGAAACGAAACGGACTTCTGCTGCTTCTTTTTTCTGACCTGATCACAGATAACCGGGATGCATGTCTGAGAGAAGGCAAGCTTCTTCCATCCCACAGATATCCAAATTCCGTTTATGTGGAGCATGCAGTGGATTACATTGCAGCCAACTTTGACAAGAGGCTGAAGATCAATGAGCTGGCAGACCGCATTGGCGTCAACCGGAGCTATCTTACCAGTTCATTTAAAAAAAGCCTTGGATGCTCGCCGCAGGAATATCTTATGAATCTTCGCATTGAGAAGGCGAAAACTCTTCTGAAAAACGGAGATATTCAGGTCAGTGAAGTAGCTGCAAGAGTAGGGTATGGAGATCCGCTGGCTTTTTCCAAGGTATTCAAGGCAAGAACAGGAAGAAGTCCGAGAGAATACAAGGAAGAAAAGAGAAGACTTGTAGTGAATGGAAAGAAGGGTGATTATACGGAATCTGAGGCCTGATAACTGGCAGTACCTTTTGTTGCTGGCAGATCTTTGCGATAAAAAATAACAACTCTCTGTCTGAATTAGGATATATTTCATGCAACAAAACAACAATTATTGACATCAAAGTACATATTTTAAAGATGCTTCCGGTAGTATCATAAAACCATAATAATAACGAGGCGGGGCTGCGCCGCAGAATCAGCAGAAAATCAGGATTTTTGCCAAGAACAGAAAAATCTGTCACAGAAAAATCCAAAAAGACAGGCAGGAGGAACGAACATGATCAAAATTACATTTATGGGAGCAGGAAGCACGGTTTTTGCAAGAAATGTACTTGGTGACTGTATGTGTACACCGGCACTTCGCGAGAGCGAGATAGCACTTTATGATATCGATGAGAAGAGGCTGGAGGATTCCAGAATTATCTTAAGTGCCATCAACCACAACGTAAACGAGGATCGTGCAGTGATCAAGACCTATCTTGGTGCAGAGAACCGTAAAGATGCACTTCGAGATGCAGATTTCGTAGTCAATGCTATTCAGGTAGGCGGCTATGAGCCATGCACCGTAACAGACTTTGAGATCCCGAAGAAATACGGCATCAAACAGACAATCGCAGATACCCTGGGAATCGGCGGAATCATGCGTGCACTTCGTACCATTCCGGTTCTGGAAGAATTTGCCCGGGATATGGAAGAAGTCTGCCCGAACACTCTGTTCCTGAACTACTCCAACCCTATGGCAATGCTTACCGGCTATATGCAGCGTTTTACAAAGATCCGTACTGTAGGCCTCTGTCACAGCGTTCAGGTCTGCTCCCAGAAGCTTCTTGAGGGAATGGGAATGGAAGACAAGATTGAGGGACGTACAGAGCTGATCGCAGGTATCAACCACATGGCGTGGCTCCTTGAGATCCACGACAAAGACGGAAATGATCTGTATCCGGAGATCCGCAGAATTGCCGAGGAGAAGAATACCTCCGGTGAGAAGCATGAGGACATGGTGCGTTATGAGTATATCCGTCATCTTGGATACTATTGCACAGAGTCCAGTGAGCACAATGCAGAGTATAATCCGTTCTTCATTAAATCCAAATATCCGGAGATGATCGAGGAGTTCAATATTCCGCTTGACGAATATCCGAGAAGATGTATCAAACAGATCGAGGGCTGGGAAAAAGAGCGCGAGGATATCCTCAAGGATGGCAAGATCGGCCATGAGAGAAGTAAAGAGTATGCTTCTTATATCATGGAGGCTGTTGTTACAAACACACCGTACAAGATCGGTGGAAATGTTCTTAACAACGGTTACATCGATAACCTTCCGTCAGATGCCTGCGTAGAGGTTCCATGCTATATCGACGGAACCGGTGTACATCCGGTAAAAGTGGGCAAGCTTCCTACACAGCTGGCAGCTATGAATTCATCCAATATCAGCCCGCAGCTCCTTGCTATTGAGGCAGCAGTGACCAAAGACCGCCAGAAAATCTATCAGGCAGCCATGATGGACCCGCACACAGGTGCAGAGCTGAACATCAAAGACATCCAGGCAATGTGTGATGAGCTGATCGAGGCACACGGGGATTATATGAAGATGTACCGCTAAGGCAGGAAATGATCGGAAGGCAGCAAAAACTTTGAAATAAATATGCAAGGCAGCATAGAAAGGCCGGAACACCAGAATGGGGAGGGTGTTCCGGTCTTTCTTTATATGGAACTTTGGATAAATAATAAAAACAACTTGTTCGTATGTATATACAAGTTATAAAATGATTACAGATGAAATTAACAGGATAAATACAGATCAAAATATAAATATCCGTTTTACATCCGATGTTTGAAGGAAGAATAATACAAACGAAGGGAGCAGCTTATGGCAGAAAACGGAAAAGCAAAATATTATGCACTGATGGAAGAAATGAAAACAGACATTCTTTCCGGAAAGATCCGTCCGGGTGAGCAGCTTCCTTCTGAAAACCAGCTCAGTGTCCGCTACGGGCTGAGCAGGCATACGGTGCGAAAGGCTCTGGGGATTCTGGCAGGAGATGGATACATAGAATCCTTTCAGGGAAAAGGAACCTTCTGTGCGGATGTACTCCGTCAGATCCACGGGACCGGAAACATCGCAGTGGTAACTACATATATCTCGGATTATATTTTTCCCAGGCTGATCCAGGGGATTGATGAGGTACTGTCCGATAATGGGTACAGTATCATCCTCAAAAATACAGGAAACAGTCGTCAGAAGGAGGCAAGATTCCTGGAAGAGCTGATCAGTAAGGGGATTGACGGACTGATCATTGAACCCAGCAAAAGCGAGCTGTTGTGCAGACATGTAAGTCTGTACGAAACACTGGACAAATATCAGATCCCATATATTTTTATCCAGGGACTGTATACAGAGATGCAGGAAAAACCCCATATCCTCATGGATGATGCAGGTGGCGGTTATCTTGTTACAAAGCATCTCCTGGATTCCGGCAGACGTGACATCGCAGGTTTTTTCAAGGCAGATGACCGTCAGGGAATCGAACGGCATAAGGGCTATGTGAAGGCTTTGCAGGAGCATGGAATTGCCTATGACCCGGATAAGGTGGTCTGGTTTCACACCGAAGACCGGCGAAAAAAGCCGGCTCTTATGGTACGGAACATGGTCCGACAGAACAGTCTTCCGGATGGGATCGTATGTTACAACGACCAGATCGCTGTCCAGGTCATGGAAGAACTGGAACGTCAGGGCAAAAAGATCCCGGAAGACGTTGCAGTGACCGGCTATGACAATTCACTGTACGCAAGACAGGGACAGGGCATTACCACCATCACCCATCCCCAGGAAAAACTGGGGGAGATGGCGGCGAAGCTTCTCCTGGAAAAATTAAGTGGCGTGCCTGATGAAGAAAGTACAGTGGAACGGCTGATCCGGCCGGAACTGATCATACGGGGCAGTAGCGTGAAAGCAGGGGCGTGAGCACAGATACATAACTGTTTTATCAGATTGTTTTATTAGAGAATGAAGCGATGTAGCTTACAGAGAATCCTATAACATTTTAGAAGATCGGACACATATTGGCAGCAGAACTGGGCAGAAGATTTTCAGGAATGTTATGCATATGATATTAATTTTATTTTAAGGAGGATTTTTCGCATGAAAACAGGAAGAGATTACAAATTCTGGTTTTGCACAGGTTCACAGGATCTTTACGGAGATGAGTGTCTCCGCAAGGTAGCCGAGCATTCTAAGATCATTGTGGAGGAGCTGAACAAATCCGGCGTACTTCCGTTTGAGGTTGTATGGAAACCAACGCTGATCACAAATGAGCTGATCCGTAAAACCTTTAATGATGCCAATGCAGATGAAAATTGTGCCGGCGTGATTGCATGGATGCATACATTTTCCCCGGCAAAATCCTGGATTCTTGGTCTCAAAGAGTATCGTAAACCGCTGTGTCACCTTCATACACAGTTCAATGTGGAGATTCCCTATGACACCATTGATATGGACTTTATGAATGAGAACCAGTCCGCACACGGCGGACGTGAGTTTGGCCATATGGTAACCCGAATGGGAATCGAGCGTAAGGTCATTGCAGGACATTGGGCAGACAAAAAGGTCCAGGAGCGTCTGGCATCCTGGATGCGTACTGCAGTTGGTATCATGGAAAGCAGCCATATTCGTGTATGCCGTGTTGCGGATAACATGAGAAATGTAGCCGTAACAGAGGGCGATAAGGTTGAGGCTCAGATGAAATTCGGATGGGAGATCGATGCTTATCCGGTTAATGAGATTGCAGAATATGTTCAGGATGTAAGCCAGGGAGATATTGATGTTCTGGTAGAAGAATATTATAATAAATATGATATGATTCTGGATGGACGTGACCCTGAGGAATTTAAGAAGCATGTAGCAGTCCAGGCGGGAATTGAGATTGGTTTTGAGCGCTTTCTTGAGGAAAAAAACTACCAGGCTATCGTAACACACTTCGGTGATCTGGGATCCCTGAAGCAGCTTCCGGGACTTGCGATCCAGCGACTGATGGAAAAAGGCTATGGCTTCGGTGGCGAGGGTGACTGGAAAACAGCAGCTATGGTTCGCCTGATGAAAATCATGGCAGCAGGCAAAAAGGACGCCAAGGGCACTTCCTTTATGGAGGATTACACTTATAATCTGGTACCTGGTAAAGAGGGAATCCTTGAGGCACATATGCTGGAGGTTTGCCCATCCGTTGCTGATGGAAAGGTCAGCATGCGTGTGTGCCCGCTTTCCATGGGAGATCGTGAAGATCCTGCAAGACTGGTATTTACTTCTAAGACAGGCCCTGGAATCGCAACATCCCTGGTTGACCTTGGCGATCGTTTCCGCCTGCTGATCAATGAAGTGGAGTGCAAGAAGACAGAGAAACCAATGCCTGCACTTCCGGTAGGTACGGCGTTCTGGACACCGAAGCCGGATCTTTCCACGGCAGCAGAAGCCTGGATCCTTTCTGGCGGCGCACACCATACTGCATTTACCTATGATCTGACCGCAGAGCAGATGGGCGACTGGGCAGCAGCTATGGGTATTGAAGCTGTTTATATTGATGGTGATACAACAATCCGGAATCTGCAGAATGAGCTGAGATGGAACAGCATGTATTTCAGCAAATAATACGGGAGGTTTTTTAAAATGGGAGTAAACGAGGCAAAAACAGCCATTCTTGAGAACCGTACAGCTCTTGGTATTGAGTTTGGTTCCACAAGGATCAAGGCAGTTCTGGTAGATGACAAAAATCAGCCGATCGCATCCGGCGGTTACGGATGGGAGAACCAGTATGTGGACGGAATCTGGACCTACAGCCTGGAAGAGATCTGGAAGGGCCTTCAGGCCAGCTATCAGGATATGGCAAAAGATGTCCGGGAGAAATACGGCGTGGAACTGACAAGCGTAGGTGCTTTCGGTGTCAGTGCCATGATGCACGGATATATGCCCTTTAATAAAGCGGGAGAGCTGATGGTTCCTTTCCGCACCTGGAGAAACAATATCACGGGAGAAGCTTCTGAGAAGCTGGCAGAGCTTTTCCATTACAATATCCCTCAGAGATGGAGCATCGCACACCTGTACCAGGCAATCCTGAAAGGTGAGGAGCATGTAAAAGATATCGATTACATCACCACTCTGGAGGCCTATGTGCACTGGAAACTCACCGGAAAAAGAGTTCTTGGTATCGGTGATGCGGCAGGTATGTTCCCGATCGACAGTGAAACGAAGGACTACAACGAGGAGATGGTGCAGAAGTTCGATGAACTGGTTGCGCCTTATGGATATCCATGGAAACTCCGCGATATTATGCCGAAAGCTCTGGTGGCAGGTCAGGATGCAGGAGTTCTTACTGAGGAAGGTGCAAAGCTTCTGGATGTAAGCGGAAAGCTGAAAGCCGGAATTCCTATGTGCCCGCCTGAGGGAGACGCAGGAACCGGTATGGTTGCCACAAACAGTGTACGTCAGCGTACCGGAAATGTTTCGGCCGGAACCTCTGTCTTCGCAATGATCGTTCTGGAAAAAGCACTTTCAAAACCATATAAAGAGATCGATATGGTCACAACGCCTGCCGGAGATCCGGTTGCCATGGCACATTCCAACAACTGCACCTCTGATCTGAACGCATGGGTGAATGTTTTCAAGGAATTTGCAGAAGCTATGGGCATGGAAGTAGATATGAACAAACTGTTCGGAACTCTTTATAACAAAGCCATGGAAGGCGACCCGGACTGTGGCGGACTTCTTTCCTACTGCTATTTCTCCGGTGAGCATATGACCGGCTTTGAAGAGGGACGTCCACTGTTTGTACGTTCTCCTGAGAGCAAATTTACACTGGCAAACTTTATGCGAAATAATCTTTACACCTGCCTCGGCGCCATGCGTGTAGGTCTGGATATCCTTCTGAATCAGGAACAGGTAAAGATCGACAAGCTTCTGGGACATGGCGGTCTCTTTAAGACAAAAGGTGTGGGACAGCAGATCCTTGCAGATGCAGTGAACGCACCGGTATCTGTAATGTCTACGGCAGGAGAAGGCGGAGCCTGGGGAATCGCACTTCTGGCTTCCTATCTCATTAATAAAAAAGACGGCGAGGAGCTTGCGGATTTCCTGGATGAGAATGTATTTAAGGGAAATGAGGGCAGCACCCTTGCGCCGGAGGAAGAGGGCGTAAAAGGATTTAACGCCTTTATGGACCGGTATATGAAAGGGCTTGGCATCGAGAGAGCTGCTGTGGAATCCAAAATCTGGTAAAATACAGGATGCACGGAAATCAGAAGGTTTGTTTCGGATACGAAGAAAAACAGATGGAAATATCTGGCGAATTTCTGAGATGTGTCCAGAGAGGAAAAATAAATGAACGAGAGTGACCGTGAAAAGAAACCGGCATCCGGCCAGATGGTGCATGTGGTGATCGACCGGCCCATGAACACCTGCCATCCGGAACACAAAGATCTTTTTTATCCGGTAAATTATGGTTACATTGAAGGAATCATCGCCCCGGACGGAGAGGAACAGGACGTCTACGTTCTTGGCATTGATCACCCTGTAAAAGAATTTACAGGAAAAGTGATTGCCATCATCCATCGTCTCAGTGATGTGGAAGACAAATGGGTGGCGGTCCCGGAAGATATGAATATGACAGCCAGGGAGATCATGGAACAGGTACGGTTTCAGGAGCAGTATTTTGAGACAGAGATAGAAATGTTGGAATAAGAAAATTAAAAACAGGAGCAGACATGGTATGCCATGTGCCTGCTCCTGTTTTTGAATGAAAAATCAAATACCTACGTTGAACCGGATATTTCTGTTATTTGCGATGCAGATAAACTGGATGATAGAGGGTGCAAGGGAGCACCGGACTGGATCGTGGAAATTGTATCTCCTTCCAGTAAGCAGATGGATTATTATACGAAACTGTTTAAATATCGAACTGCCGGAGTAAGAGAATACTGGCTGGTAGATCCGGATAAGAATCTTGTTCTGGTATATAATTTTGAACATGGAACCTCGGAACCATATACATTACAGGACTCTGTGAAAGCAGGAATTTATGAAGATCTGTGGATTGATTTTTCTGCTATGAAAATGAATGGATTTTATTGAAAATATTTCTCCGTAATGTTATCATTGGACACGAAAAACACAGAAAAAATTAAAAAACAAAAAAATTAAACGGTTGTATATGTGTCTGTAATACGATCAGAGGCAGCCGGTCAGAGAACAGAATGATGGGTGGCAAAATGTTTGATGACCAGGGCTATACAGGAGGAGAATACAATGAAATTAACCATGCTTGGAACCGGTAACGCACTGGTAACAGAGTGTTACAATACCTGCTTTGTACTCAGCGATGAGTACGGCCATTTTCTGGTTGACGGAGGCGGCGGAAATACGGTGCTTTCCCAGCTGAAAAAAGCAGGCATTGATCTGATGGATGTTCATGAGATCTTTGTTACACATAAGCACGTAGACCATATCATGGGAATCGTGTGGGTGATCCGCATCATCTGCCAGAACATGAAAAAAGGCACTTATCAGGGCGAGGCAAATATCTATGCACATGACGAAGTGATCGGACTTCTGAAAGACATGGCATTTAAGCTTCTGAATAAGAAGGAGACACAGTACATCGGTGACAGACTTCATCTGATCGAGGTAAAAGATGGCGAGGAAAAAACAATTCTTAATAAGAAAGTGACCTTCTTTGATATCGGTTCCACCAAGGCGAAACAGTTCGGTTTCCAGATGATCTATGACGGTGGTAAGGTACTTACCTGCTGCGGAGACGAGCCATACAATGAATGTGAGGAGAAATACGCAAAAGGCAGCGACTGGATGTTCCACGAAGCATTCTGTCTGTATGGACAGCGTGATATCTTCAATCCTTATGAGAAACACCACTCCACAGTTAAGGATGCCAGTGAGCTGGCTGAGAACCTTGGAGTTAAGAATCTTGTCCTGTATCACACAGAGGATAAGAACATTAAGAAACGTAAAGAGCTTTACGGAGCAGAAGGCAGAGAGTATTATCACGGAAATCTGTTTATTCCGGATGATCTTGATGTGATCGAAATGTAAGAAATATAGATAAAGGACCGGGAATGAGACTGTGGTGGCATTCCCGGTTTTGAGGTGACAGAACATATGCCAGTAACAGACCGAATCACCCTTGAAAAAAAATATCAGAAGCTTCAGGAAATCCTCCGCTCCCTGGAGAGTGTAGCCGTGGCTTTTTCCGGCGGAGTGGATTCTACCTTTCTTTTGAAGGTGGCACAGGAGACACTTGGCGATAAGGCCATAGCCATCACTGCATGCCCCTGCTCCTTTACAGAAAGAGAGAGGAAAGAAACCGAGGATTTCTGCAGGGAAAATCACATTCATCAGGAGATATGCAAGCTTAATGAATTTGAGATTCCGGGATTTCGCCAGAATCCTCCGGATCGCTGCTACATCTGCAAAAAAGGCATTTTTACCAGATTATGGGAAGTAGCGAAAAAGAACAACATCAATGTGCTTGCGGAAGGTTCCAACATGGATGATCTGGGCGACTACCGTCCCGGCCGCCGGGCCATCCAGGAACTTGGTGTGCGAAGTCCCCTTCAGGAAGCCGGACTCTATAAAGAAGAGATCCGGGAGCTGTCAAAAGACATGAATCTTCCAACCTGGAACAAGCCGTCTTTTGCCTGTCTGGCTTCCAGGTTTGTGTATGGGGAGACCATTACCGAGGAGAAGCTTCACATGGTAGATCAGGCGGAGCAGTTTCTGATGGATCTGGGATTCCGTCAGTTCCGCGTCCGTATCCATGGAACCATGGCCAGGATCGAGGTTCCGGCAGAAGAGATCCTGAAAATTGCAGATAATGAAACAAGAACAAAGATCACAGAGAAATTCCACACATTGGGATTTTCTTACGTGACTCTGGATCTTCAGGGCTTCCGTTCCGGAAGTATGAATGAAACACTGGGAAAATAAGTATCAGAAAATAAAATAATCCCCCGGAAATACCGCGCGAGAAGTATTTCCGGGGGATTGCTGCAAGAATAGAACCGGAGGCTCCGTTACTGTGTTCAAATCTTAATTTTCGGATTGAGAATATCTGCCTGGCAGGCTGTATATCTTACATATAATCTTTCAGCACATCATGATCCCGCAGTACTTTCTCAACCACAGTACCCTTCACAACATTCAGAAGTGGTTTCTTCAGTGCATTCAGCGGCCCTGGCAGCTGGATCTCCAGCGGGGATTTTCCGTCCATCAGTTTCACACTGCTGTCCAGAAGCTCACGGATATCGTAAACGCTTCCCCATACTTCCGGAACTCCACGGTCTACACCGAAAAGTCCGTATACAGCCTCCATTGCAGTACGTACGGAATACTCTGTTGTGAATACGGTATCACGAGGAGTTTCCGCAAACTGTCCCAGGAATGCAAAATTTACACAGCCATCCGGGATAACATCCGGGCGGTCACCTTTGGTACGCGGCATGAAGAAGGCGGTGATGTACGGCATCATGGTCGGAACGCAGACAGCGCTGTTTTCTGCCATATCGTCGATCTGATCTACCGGAACACCCAGGTGGTACAGCCACTCGGCGGTAATTTCCTTACCGGTACAATCCTTCATCGGCTTCTTGATATAATCACCGGGAACATCTGTGAACAATCCGTAAACCCATACACAGACCTTCTTCGGATCCTGCTCTTTGAACTGTCCCTGACGGTTGATGGTCCAGCTTAAGAGCCATTTGGAATCCTGGCAGCTTACGATACCACCGGTAACAACCTTGCCGGTACGTGGGTCACGCTGGCTGATATTGGTGATATAAGGGATAATACGGTCATCCAGAGTGGTGACAGTAGCGGATTCCCAGTTTGTTCTGGAAATGTCTGAGCAGAACTTTTCCGGATGTCCGAAGGAAGGATCCTGAGCTGCGATATTTTTCCACAGAGACCATACACCACTGGTGCGTACCTCTGCATCACCGTTTGGTGCGTGGTTCTGGTCGCCGTAGATCGTGCCCTCTGTACAGCTTCCGTTAGTGACGAAAACATAATCATTTTCTGTAAGAAGGATGCCCTGCTCCACATCTTTTACCTTGCATTCGATAGCAGTGGCGATCTTTTTGCCATCTTTAAAATTAAAGATCACGTTTGTGACCTCAGTATTAAACTGGAAGTCAACACCTGCATCCTCCAGATATTTTTTCATGGGAAGGATCAGGGATTCGTATTGGTTGTACTTGGTGAATTTCAGGGCGCTGAAATCCGGAAGACCTGCAATGTGGTGGATAAAACGCTGGAAGTAAAGCTTCATTTCCAGAGCACTGTGCCAGTTTTCAAATGCGAACATGGTCCTCCAGTACAGCCAGAAGGTGGAATCAAACACTTCATCATCAAATACATCTTCGATGGTTTTATCGTAAAGATCCTCATCCTTTGTCATAAACAGCTTCATGATCTCCATGCAACCCTTCTGGCTCAGGTTAAATTTTCCGTCGGTATGGGCATCCTGTCCACGGTTGACGGTTGCACGGCAGAGAGAATAGTTCGGGTCGTGCTTGTTCAGCCAGTAGAATTCGTCCAGAACAGAAGCACCCGGTTTTTCAAGAGAAGGAATACTGCGGAAAAGATCCCACAGGCACTCGAAATGGTTTTCCATCTCACGACCGCCACGCATGATATAGCCTCTGGACGGATCAAAGATTCCATCGCAGGCACCGCCGGCAATATCCATGGCTTCCAGGATGTGGATATGATCACCTGGCATCTGTGCGTCTCTTACCAGGAAGCATGCAGCAGCCAGGGAAGCAAGACCGCTTCCTACAATGTAGGCATGCTTGTCGTCCACACCTTCCGGTTTTTCCGGACGGGCAAAGGCTTCGTAGTTACCGTTGGAATAATAAATCCCTTTGCTGTTTTTATCATGCTTTCCACGCTCGGTGTTGCGGTAGTTTGCAGTAGTTTCTTTCACATGGAGGTTTTCCTCTTCGTTGATCTCTCTTGTTTTTTTCATCAGCATGGCCGCGCCTGCTCCGGCTGCCGCAAGTGCTGCAAGTCCCATGAATCCTTTTTTATCTGACATATGACATCCACCTTTCGTAAATGAGATACCTGTTTGTATCGGATTAACTGTTCTTTGTTGCTGTTGAGGCTATGATAGCCCATCCGGAAAAAAGATTCTATTTACAAAATACCGAAAGTGTTCAGTTTTTTATCATTATGTCTGTTTTGATAAGTTTTTATTCTGTATGCATTTCTGCTGTTTTGTTTCTGGCGGCAAAATTGCGGATGGCGTTGTCGATGCTTCCGTACAGTGCGGTTGCGGTATCATCTGCGATTTCGCGATAATCTTCGCGCATGCCGTTTTTGATCCAGTCCAGCATGATCCCTACAAAGCTGTATTTATACAGATCTGCGATAAAAATTTTCTGTTCATCCGTGATGGGGATATCTTTTGATTTTTCTGTTACCACGCCCATAAGAAGATCGCAGGTAAGCTGGAACAGATAATTCTCGATCTGTTCCCGCCCCACGCAGCGGTATACATTTAAGATAAACGGCTTGTTTTCCATCACGGCATCAAAGATCTGCAGAAGCCCTTCATGCCATGTGGAAGAGGTTTTTTTGCCCTGAAGGGCAATTCTGGCATCTTCCAGACAGCACCACTCCACAAGATCATAGATATCTTTGAAATGATAGTAAAAAGTCATGCGGCTGATCCCGCAGTCCGTAGTCAGGTCGTTGATGGTGATCTTATCTAAAGGCTTCTTAAGAAGCAGATGTTTCAGGGATTCTTCCAGGGCAAGCTTGGTTGCGTTTGTCATGTCTTGCGGCCTCCTTTGGCAAGGTTATAGTTATTAATATAACATGAAAGTGCACAGAAAATCCATGTTAAACAGTGACTTTTCTGTGAAATTATGATAAACTGGATCTGGAATATTTTGCGGAACAGAACGGAGTGTACTATGAAGAAAAAATCAGTTTGTATCCTGCTGATCTTTGCTGCCGTGATAGTACTTACTTATGTGACAGGAGAATCCTATTACAGAGGAATCAGTGAAAAAGCAGGGTTGGATAAACAGGAAGAGAAAATATATAAATACCAGTACGACATGATCGTGGACAGCCCCGATTCCCAGTTCTGGCAGGCAGTATATGACAGTGCGAAGAAAAAAGCAGCTCAGAATAATGTACTGCTTGAGATCATGGGGCCGGACAGAGGAACATCCTATGATAAACTTGATTATATGAATATGAGCATTGCGGCCAAGGCGGATGGTATTATCCTGCAGTATAATGGAGAAGCCGGTCTGGAAGAAGCAATCAATACTGCAGTAAGAAACGGAATACCGGTGGTTACAGTCATGAGTGATGCGGTGCACAGCCGCCGCCAGAGCTTTGTGGGAGTCAGCGATTATCAGCTTGGCATGGCTTACGGGGAAATTGTTGCCAAATACGTGGATGAGAACACGAAGAAGATCCTGATCCTGCAGAAACGGGATATTGATGATATGAACGAAAGTCAGATATACACTCAGATCAGCAATGCGGTGAAGATGGCAGCTGGGTCTGAGGATATTGAGATCAAGGGAAGGAATCTTCTGTCAACAGGAACCTTTGAAACAGAGGAGGCAGTTACTGATATTTTTCAGCAGAAGCGGAATGTTCCGGATATCCTTGTGTGTATGGATGAGGAGACAACGGAGTGTGCAAGACAGGCAATTCTGGATTTCAACCTTGCAGGAAAAGTGAAGATCATTGGTTATTATACATCTGAGGATATTCTGGCGGCAGTTGAAAAAGGTGTTATTTCAGTTACCTGTGATGTGGACACGACCCAGCTGGGACAGTACAGTGTGGAGGCAGTTACCAGCTATATAGAAGATGGAAGAACCAATTCTTTCTACAACGTAGACATTAATTTTCTTGACAGAACAGCAGTGAAGAAGATGAGGAGGGAGGCAGTCACAGATGAAAAAGATCCGTTGGAGTGACTTTTCTCTTGTAAGCAAGATCATGATCGAGGTTGGCGTGCTGGCAGTTTTACTGTTCAGCATCAACATGTTGTTTTATGCGCGGATCAACAACTCCATGCAGGAGATGGATGATGTGTATGCCAGCAATGCCCAGATCACAGAGCTTGGGCAGGTTTTTGACGATGTGCAGGACAGTATGTACCAGTATCTGAAGTTAAAAAACTCTCAGGCACTGATGGATTATTATCAGAATGAGGCGAAATACAGGCAGGAGCTGGAGAAGTTAAATGAACGGAATATTGATGATTCCGTAAAACTTCTGGAGAAGAAGATACGTAAGATGTCGGAATCATATCTTTCCTGTACCGCAGGAACTGTAGCTGCCAAGAGAGGCAGGAATGTGGAGAAATATAAGCAGGAATATGATGAAAGTCTGGAGCTTTACAGTTATATCCAGAGTTCTATGGATGAGCTGAACAAGCAGCTTTTTAAAGAAAATTCCCAGACTTATGCAGCTCTCCGGGCGGTTATGAGATATCTGGAGATCAGTAATATGATGATCATGCTTCTGGTGGTGATCTGTGGAATGTTCCTTCTGATCATGGCAACAAGGGAGATGTTCCTGCCGCTGACTAATATGGCAGAAACTGCACAGCTGGTAGGTCAGGGGAATTTTAATGTAAAGATGCCCCAGCAGATTCCAGGGATGAGCTTGGAACGGTAACAAGAGCCTTTAATACCATGGTGGATAATCTTGGTCTTTACATTGCCAGGACAAAGGCCAGCATGGAAAAAGAACAGCAGATGATAGAGAGGGAGCTTTTGATGGAAACACATCTCAAGGAGGCACAGCTTAAGTATCTCCAGTCTCAGATCAACCCGCATTTCCTTTTTAATTCCCTGAATGCAGGAGTACAGCTTGCAATGATGGAGGATGCAGAAAAAACCAGTATCTTTGTGGAAAAGATGGCAGATTTTTTTCGCTACAATGTAAAGAAGGGTGAGGAAGATGCCACACTGGAGGAAGAACTGGAGGCTGTGGACAATTACATTTATATTCTGAATGTACGGTTTGCCGGGGACATCCATTTTTCAAAAAAAGTGGAATGTGATGTGGAAAATGTACGTGTTCCCAGTATGATCCTGCAGCCGGTTGTGGAAAACGCAGTCAATCATGGAATCCGGAATATAGATTGGGAAGGACATATTGATCTCAGTGTGGAGAAATGGAACGACCATATTGAGATCAGTGTTCGGGATAACGGACTGGGCATGACCGGAGAACAGATACAAAGAGTACTGTCAAAAAAAGTCCACAGCAGTTCAGGCGAGGGTGATTCCACGGGAATCGGAATGAATAATGTGATCAGCCGTCTGGAACTGTATTATGAGCGGGACGGATTAATGGAAATATACAGTGAAGGTGAAGGAATGGGAACAGAGGTAGTGATCAATATTCCTCTGGAGAGGAGCGAAAAAAATGTACAGAATCCTGATTGCTGATGATGAGGGGATCATGCTGGAATCCCTGAAAAATATTATAAGTTCCAACTATGGAAATGAATGTGAGATCCATACAGCCAAGACAGGCCGTGTGGTTGTGGAGGAGGCGGAGAAATATCCGCCGGATATCTGCTTTATGGACATTCAGATGCCGGGCTTAAGTGGGATCCAGGCAATCCGGGAAATTCAGAAATTTAACAGATCTGTGGTCTTTGTGATCATTACAGCCTATGATAAATTTAATTATGCCAAGGAAGCGGTAAATCTTGGAGTTATGGAATTTCTTACCAAGCCGGTAAACAAAAAGGTGATTCTGGAAATATGCTCCAAAGCTATGGAAAAGGTAGATTCCACAAGACAGAAGCGAAGCGATGATCTCCGTATCCGTGAAAAGCTGGAGACAGTTGTACCCATGATCGAGAGCGGATATATCAATAATATTCTTCTGCAGGATGATTTTCAGACATATCAGGATAATTACAGGGAGCTTCTGGATATCCGGGAAGAATATGGATATATGATCGTGGCTGAATTCGGGGATTCCACAGAAAATGGCGTTCTTACCAATGCGGTGGGGGCCAGTGTGAAGGCAAACAAATTTTATTCCACATTCCGGGAAATCGCTCAGGGATTTTTTGAATGTCTGGTAGGACCCATTATGGGAAACCGTATTGTACTGCTTGTTCCGCACCGTAATTCCAGGGAGTCCTATGAGGAACGTGTGGAGGTTGTAACAAGAACCAGAAACATGGTACATAAGCTGGAAAGCAGGATCGACAGTAAATTTCGCTGTGGTATCGGCCGGGTGAAGGAGATGGGAAGCACCATGAAAGAATCCTTCAAGGAGGCTATGATCGCACTTCGGGAAAGCACCAGCCATGTGATACATATTGAGGATGTTCCGGCTGCACAGAAATATGACGGCGAATATCCAAGAGATCTGGAACGTCGCTATGAAAAGCGGGTGATGGATAAGGATGTGGCAGGAGCTTTAAGCTGTGCCGAGGAATTTATCAGGTGGATGGAGAAGCAGCCGGGAGTAGATCTGGAGGACATGCGCATCAAGATCCTGGAGCTTGTGATGGGAGTGGAAAAAAAGGCCTTTTTTGCAGGTACCGTGAAATATGCGATCAGCTGCCGCAGAAATTATATTCATGAGATCCAGGAATATACAGATATAGAAGGAATGAAAAAATGGTTCCTGGGCAAAACATCAGAAATCTGCAGTAACATGGAAATTGCAAGGGAAAAAGAAGCGGTTTCTATTATCGAAAAAGCAAAGTCCTATATTCGGGACAATTACAAAAAAGATATTTCACTGGATGAGGTGTCACGGGAGGTGGATATCAGCCCTTATTATTTCAGCAAGCTTTTTAAGCAGGAGACCGGAGGAAATTTTATCGAGTATCTTACAGAAGTGCGGCTTCGGAATGCAAGAGAACTTCTCAAGGATTCAGGGCTTTCCATCAAGGAGATCTGTGCGGAATCCGGATACAGCGACCCCAATTATTTCAGCAGGATATTCAAAAAATACGAAGGCGTGACACCAAGTGAATTCAGAGAGAGGTTGAGGTAGACAATATGAGCGGGGGGAAAATGATCAGGAAGCTGTTGATCTTGCTGTGTCTGTTGACATTGATGCTGAATGGCTGTGCTTCCGAAAAAACAAAGCAGACAGCTGCACAGGAAAACGATACAGAGGAAGACAGTGGTGAAAAGAAAATTCAGATCGGTCTTACAGTGGATTCCTTTGTTATTGAGAGGTGGATTTGTGACAGGGATGCATTCGTGGCAACCGCAAGGGAATTGGGAGCGGAAGTGAATGTTCAGGATGCGGGAGCAGATACAAAAGAGCAGATCAGCCAGATCGACTATTTTATCAAGAAGCATATGGATGTGATCGTGATCATTGCCAGAGACTGCAAGGCATTATCTGAGGCTGTGGAGCGTGCCCACAATGTAGGGATCAGGGTGATCTCCTATGACCGTATGGTAAATGATGCGGATACAGACATGTATATTTCCTTTGATAACCGGAAAGTCGGAGAGGTCATGGCACAGTCCATGATGGAAGCGATCCCTGATGGCGGAAAGATTTTTATGGTCCAGGGATCTGCTTCAGATAACAATGTGGACATGGTAAAAGAGGGATTTGAAGACACTCTGAAAAACAGTGATCTGAAGGTGGTTTACGAAGCCAACTGTGAGGGCTGGGTCGCGGAGCTGGCAGCAGATTATGTGGAGGAGGCACTGGAAGAGTACCCCGATGTAAAGGGAATCATGTGTGGAAATGATGATATTGCCAGCCAGGTGATACAGGTTCTTGCGGAAAACCAGCTTGCCGGACAGGTGATCGTGGTAGGCCAGGATGGTGATCTGGCTGCATGTCAGCGTATTGTAGAAGGAACCCAGTACATGACAGCATTTAAATCTATCGAAGATCTGGCATGCCAGGCAGCTGAATATGCGGTGAAGATGGCAGAAGAGGGAAAGCTTCCGTCAGATGTGACAGATACCATGAACGATGGAAGCTACGATATCCCGGCGAAGGTGCTGGAACCGGTTGCCGTTACAAGGGATAATATTGATGAGGTGATCATTGACGGCGGTTTCCACAGAAGGGATGAAGTATATCTCAATACAGATTATGATACAGAGTAATGCAGAACAGATTGCATACCGGCATATATGTGGTGGTGAAATTCTGCAAGTAATGTGGCAGTGTAGCCATATGTGCAATAATACACAATTATGACAAAAATCAATAGCAGATTTTTGGTGCAAAAATGTCTTGCCTGATGCAGGGCATTTTTCTTTTGCAAAAAAATGTCTCTGTCATTGCCAACTATGTCCAGACAGTCCTGTGCTATAGTAACATCATCGAAGGAAACGTGATTCAAAAAACAAATAATGAAACGGAGGATTTTACAATGAAAAGAAAAATGGTATCTGCACTTCTTTGCGCAACAATGGTAGCTGGTATGGTGGTAGTTCCGACAGCAACAGCACAGGCAGCAGACAAGAAACTGATCGGTGTTACCATGCCGACCAAGGATCTCCAGAGATGGAACCAGGATGGCGAGAACATGAAGAAAGAGCTGGAGGCAGCAGGATATGAGGTAGACCTTCAGTATGCATCCAACGATGTAAGCACACAGGTTTCCCAGCTTGAGAACCAGGTAGCAAACGGATGTGACCTTCTGGTTGTGGCATCCATCGACGGAAGCAGCCTTGGCGAGCCACTGAAACAGGCCAAAGAAAAAGGAATTCCGGTTATCTCCTATGACCGTCTTCTTATGAATTCTGATGCAGTTTCCTATTATGCAACATTTGATAACTACAAAGTAGGTCAGAAACAGGGCGAGTACCTGGTAGACGCACTGGATCTTGATAATCAGGATGGACCGTTTAACATCGAGCTGTTCACAGGAGATCCTGGTGATAACAACTGTAACTTCTTCTTCGGTGGTGCAATGGATGTTCTCCAGAAATACATCGATGACGGTAAGCTGGTAGTAAAATCCGGACAGACAGAGTTCGAGCAGGTTGCTACCGCAAACTGGGATAGTGCAAAAGCACAGGACAGAATGGATACCATCATCGCAGGTAACTACTCTGACGGAACAAATCTTGACGCAGTTCTCTGCTCCAATGATTCCACGGCACTTGGTGTTGAGAATGCACTGGCAGCTTCCTACACAGGAGAATATCCGATCATCACCGGTCAGGACTGTGATACACCGAACGTTAAGAACCTTGTAGCTGGAAAACAGGCAATGTCTGTATTTAAAGATACAAGAGCTCTTGCTTCCGCAGTAGTAAAAATGGTTGACTCCATTATGAAAGGTGAGGAGCCGGAAGTTAATGATACCAAGTCCTATGACAATGGAACCGGTGTCATCCCGACATACCTTTGCGATCCGGTTGTTGTTACAACAGATAACTACAAAGAGATCCTGATCGACTCCGGATACTACACAGAGGATCAGATCAAATAATCAGAATTTTTAAGAAAGAAATTTATCACATGCAGGCGGGGAATATAACCGCCTGCATGAACAGTGGAAAGGGAGGGAAATTGAGTTGGCTAAGATACTTCTGGAAATGAAAAATATCACCAAAACTTTCCCAGGTGTAAAGGCACTGGATAATGTTAATCTCCAGGTCGAGGAAGGCGAGATCCACGCACTGGTAGGTGAAAACGGTGCCGGTAAATCTACATTGATGAATGTATTAAGTGGTATTTATCCGTACGGTTCGTATGAAGGAAATATTATTTATGATGGTGAGATCTGTAAGTTTAACACTATCAAAGACAGTGAACATAAAGGAATTGTAATCATCCACCAGGAACTTGCTCTGATCCCGTACATGACCATCGGGGAGAACATGTATCTGGGTAATGAAAGAGGCAAAAGCTTTTCCATCAACTGGAATGAAACTTATGGAGAAGCAGATAAATATTTGAAAATAGTAGGACTGGAGGAATCCTCCAGAACTTTGATCAAGGATATTGGTGTAGGTAAGCAGCAGTTGGTTGAGATCGCAAAGGCACTTGCAAAGAATGCAAAGCTGCTCATTCTGGATGAGCCTACCGCATCACTGAATGAAGATGACTCCAAAGCTCTTCTGGATCTTCTTCTGAAATTCAAGAAGCAGGGAATGACCTCTATCATCATTTCCCATAAATTAAATGAAATCTCCTATGTAGCAGATAAGATCACAGTTATCCGAGATGGATCTACCATTGAAACACTGGATAAAAAGAAAGACGATTTTTCTGAGCAGAGGATCATTCAGGGAATGGTTGGACGTGAGATGACAGATCGGTTCCCGAAACGTCCAAATGTAAAGATCGGCGATGTTTCCATGGAGATTAAAAACTGGAATGTTTATCATCCGCTGTATACAGAACGTAAGGTGGTAAATAACGTATCCTTTAAAGTACATAAAGGAGAGGTTGTCGGTATTTCAGGACTGATGGGAGCAGGACGTACAGAACTGGCTATGAGTATTTTTGGCAAGAGCTATGGAACTAAAATTTCTGGACAGGTGTTCATGAACGGAAAAGAAGTGAAGCTGAATACAGTTCAGGAAGCCATCGACAACAAGCTTGCTTATGTTACAGAGGATCGAAAAGGAAACGGGCTGATCCTTTCCAAGTCCATAAAGATGAACACTACGCTTGCAAACATGTCTGGTATCAGTAATGGAAAAGTGATCGATACGGATAAAGAATACGCAGTTGCTGAGGAATACAGGAAGAAACTGAAAACCAAGTGTCCGACAGTTGAGCAGAATGTCGGAAACCTGAGCGGTGGTAATCAGCAGAAGGTCCTTCTTGCAAAATGGATGTTTGCAGAGCCGGATATTCTGATCTTGGATGAACCTACAAGAGGTATTGACGTAGGAGCCAAATATGAAATCTACTGTATCATCAATGACCTGGTCGCAGCAGGAAAATCTGTGATCATGATCTCTTCTGAGCTTCCGGAAGTGCTTGGAATGTCAGACAGAATCTATATCATGAACGAGGGCAGATTCGTAGGAGAGGTAAGTGGTGAGGAAGCTACATCTGAGCTGATCATGTCCAGGATCGTGAAGTCAGGTAAAGGAGAGTAAGAAGATGGAGAAAAAGATTAGTTTTTCAGAAATATTAAAAAAATATACCATGGTCATTGTTCTGGTATTTGTTGTGATCATGTTTTCTGTGAACACAAAGGGCGTTATGCTTCTTCCGCAGAATGTAAATAACCTGGTAGCCCAGAATGCATATGTATTTATTCTTGCAACCGGTATGCTGTTCTGTATTTTAACAGGTGGTAACATCGATCTGTCAGTTGGTTCTGTTGTATGCTTTGTTGCTGCTGTCGGTGGTAAGATGATGGTTCTCAACAGTATGAACCCGTATCTCACTATGATCGTGATGCTTCTTGTGGGTATTGCCATTGGTGCATGGCAGGGATTCTGGATCGCTTATGTACGAATTCCTCCATTTATTGTTACTCTGGCAGGTATGCTTGCTTTTCGTGGCCTTTCCAACGTAGTTCTGGAAGGACAGACCCTGGCCCCGATGCCGGATGCTTATCTGGCTCTGTTCAATAACTATATTCCGGACTTCCTTGGTGGAGGTGAAGGATTTAACAGAACATGTTTCGTAGTTGGCATTATTGTCTGCATCGTCTATGTTGCACTTGTTATGAAAAACCGTGCAGACCGTGCAAAAAAAGGCTACAGTGTTGAGTCTTTCGGTGGTGTTGCAGTGAAGATGGTTCTGATCTGTGTAGTTGTTCTTGCATTCATGTTCAGACTTGCTCAGTACAAAGGTATCCCGAATTCTCTTCTCTGGGTTGCAGTGATCATCGCGATCTATACATACATTGCTTCCAAGACTACAACAGGCCGTTATTTCTACGCAGTTGGTGGTAATGAGAAGGCAACAAAGCTTTCCGGTATTGATACGAACAAAGTTTATTTCCTTGCTTACTTGAACATGGGTCTTCTGGCTGCTATCGCAGGTATGGTGACAATGGCCAGATTGAATTCTTCCAACCCGCAGGCTGGTACAAACTTTGAGATGGATGCGATCGGTGCTTGTTTTATTGGTGGTGCTTCTGCTTATGGTGGTACCGGTACAGTTCCTGGTGTTATCATTGGTGCACTTCTGATGGGTGTTCTGAATCTTGGTATGAGTATCATGGGTATTGACCAGAATATCCAGAAGGTTGTTAAAGGTATGGTTCTTCTGGCAGCGGTTATCTTCGATGTTGTCAGCAAGAGAAAATCTTTTATCGTAAAATAATAATAGTCAGCGAATCAGGACAGCAGGTTTTCGGAGTGATCCGGAACCTGCTGTTTTTGGGTGTATATACTGTTGTTTTATGTAAGGTTATTTTGTTACTGTTCACTGGTCAATGTCATTTAGTTAATTTTCAAGGTTAGATCTTATACATGAGGTCTAACCTCTTTTTTAGTTTTTCCCTAAATAGGGGTTGACACTTCAACTCAAATGTGCGGCCGCTCTCACTACTGATTGGTTTTTAGAAGTAGTGAGAGCGGCCCTTGTAGTTAAAGAAGCATCTGCACGATGCAAATACAACTACAAGGAGATTTTTTTATGCTACAAAACCAAATCAAAACCATATTTAAAAGGGCACTGAAAAAGTCTGATTCTAAAAAAGAATTGGGCTTTTTTGTGAAAATTTCGGTCGCCCGGCAAAGGAACCAGAAATGATGTTTAAACTGCTTTTCCTGAAAAAACTGTACGATCTTTCTGACGAAGCCCTGATTAGCAGCGCCCAGACGGACATGGCATATAAATTTTTCCTTGACCTGGAACCAGAAGCAAAAATGATAGATCCCAGTCTTCTCACAAAATTCAGAAAAACTCGTATTACAGAAGATATTCTGGAAGAAATGTTAAAAGAAACCATTCAACAGGCTTTGGATAAAAATCTGATCAAATCGGGAACCATTATCGTTGATTCCACCCATACAATTGCTTCTGTCTGGGCAAAATCTCCAACGCAGATTCTGCGGGATATGAGCAAACAACTTCGGAAAGAGGTTTATAAAACAGCTTTTGAATTATCAGAGCGATTTCCTGAGAAACCCTCTTTGGAAGCAGGACTGGATGAAGAAATTGCCTATACTAGGGAACTACTCCAGGTTCTGGAGGAAGGAATAAAATCCTGTGGAAATAAAAAGATACAGAAACTTTCTCATGAAATGAAAGAACTACTAGAAGATGAGCGGCTCAAAGAGATCCGATCCAAAGATGATAAAGATGCACGGTTTGGACATAAAACGGCAACCAGTACGTTCTATGGATATAAGAATCATCTTGCGATGACTGAAGAACGTCTCATTGCGGGGATCACTGTAACAGATGGAGGAGCACCAGATGGGCAGGAATTACCAAAACTGATAGAAAACGCGAAGGAAAATGGAATAAAAGTTACAGAAGTTATAGGCGATATGGCATATGTCAGTGATGACAATCTGGAAGTCTGCGGAAAAGAGATTACATTGATTGCCAGAACCAATACAGCAGTAGCTGCTGCAGCAAACGGGAACCTTGAGGAAGGTTTCTGCTTTAATAAAGATGCTGGGATGCTGCAGTGTCCTGCCGGAGAGCTTTCCACGCGTGTAGAAAAAAGAACGGCAAAAAATGGGAATACTTATTTAAGATATATATTTAGCAAAGTAACGTGTCGGAAATGTCCCCAAAGAGAAAAATGCCGTGTAGGAAGATCAAACGCTAAAACAAGAAGCTACAGTATCACGCAAGCAAGCGAGAAAAATCTTGAAAGGCTTAAATTTGAAGAAAGCGAATATTTTCAGGAGCGAATGAAGATTCGGCACAGGATAGAAGAAAAGAATGGAGAACTAAAGGAAGCTCACGGTTTGCGTAAAGCAGATTCGAGAGGTTTATTTGCTATGCATCTGCAAATGTATTTTACGGCATTTACAGCAAATGTAAAACGAATAGTAAGATTAGATGAGCTGGCTATGGAGTAAACCATAGCTTTTTATGATTTTCCTAAGTAAAGATTTGAAAATAATATAAAAGAAAAACTTCCACTTAAGAAGAAATGGAAGTTTTTCAGTGCCCTTCAAATACAAGGGGTGTGGCACTTTTATCTGCATACACGAAACATAGTAATGTTTTATCTCCGCTTACTTTTTTTCTGAATTCCTTTCATTTTCCGTTTTGTTATGAATTGATAGTCTGTTCTGAATCCACAGGTTTCGTGGAGATCGTCAGTGATTTTCTGACGTTCATATACCGGCATGAAACCCTGTTCTTCTACATCTGCAAATTTTATGTCTTTTAAAATATGGAGCAATTGTTCTGTAGTATAAGTTCCTTTCAAAGCGCGGTTTAATAACCGGATTTGTATAGGACTGAGTGATATAAAAGGACTCGGAATTTTTTGATTTTGATGTTGTTATACGCACAATAATTACCGCTTCCACTGTTATAGTACATATCACTAAATATTACTATATAATAAAAATAAAAATTTGACAAAAAAATAAGCCTGTTTCAAGGCTTTGCGGTACTTTTTTGAATTTCAATGTGTCAAACTCCCGTGTAACAAGAAAATAAAAAAATATAAAGTTTTAGTTGTTGCCCGTTATCTTTTCTGATATAATAAGTCCAAATCTTAATACTCTGCCGTGATAAAATGTGAAACTGTCACGAAGGAGGCTAAAAGGAGAAACTACAAATGAAAGAAAAGAAAGAACGGGCCAAACGTCTGCCCACTTTTGCGGAATCGATCACACCGATCGTCGCAATGCTCCTGATCCTTACCATCGGAAAAGGCGTATTCGGCTACAGCACAGAGCCGCTTCTGATCATGGTAGCTGCAATCGCAGCATTTATCGCGTTCCGTGTAGGCATTACCTGGGATGAGATGATGGATGAGATCTGCACCAAGATCGCAAAGGGCATGCCTGCCATCCTGATTCTTGTATGTGTTGGCGCTATGGTTGGTACCTGGATGGCATCCGGTACCATTCCGATGATGATTTATTACGGCGTCCAGATCGTAAACCCGAAATTCATGCTGGTTACCGCGTTCCTGATCGAGGCAGTGGTTTCGGTTGTTACCGGTACCTCCTGGGGTTCCGTTGCAACCATGGGTGTTGCCCTGATGGGAATCGCAAGCGCCCTTGGCGTATCCCTTCCGGCTACTGCAGGCGCCTGCATCGCAGGTTCCTACTTTGGTGACAAGATGTCTCCGCTGTCCGATACCACAAACCTGGCTCCGATCGCGGCAGGCAGCACACTGTATGAGCATATCGGACATATGTTCTACACCACTGTCCCAGCAACCATCGTTTCCCTGGTGGTATATGCCATTGTTGGTATGAACGCAGATGTAAGCGCAGATATTACTTCTGACACCGTTACTACTTTATTAAGCCAGCTTTCTTCCATGTACAGCTGGAACCTGCTGATCATCATTCCGGTAGTGATCGTGCTGGGCGGCTCCCTGCTTCAGAAGCCAACCATTCCGGTTATGCTTCTTTCTACTTTTGTAGCAGGCTTGGAGAGTGTCTTCATTCAGCACGTAGCGTTAGGAGATGTGTTAAAGGCAACCGTAAACGGTTTTGATGTATCCATGATCCACCGTGCAGGATTTGACACCGAGACCTGTTCCGAGGCCGTAACCAAGCTGTTAAACCGCGGCGGTATGAACGGCATTATGAGCACCACACTTCTGGTATTCTGCGCATTCTGCTTCGCAGGTATCATGAGCCGGGCTGGCTGTCTGGATGTGGTACTCCAGAAGATCTTAAGCGTGGCAAAGAGTACCGGTGCGCTGATCACCGCAACCGTTGCAGCCTGCATTACCATGGCACTGACCACCGGTAACTCTTACCTTGCCATTCTGATTCCGGGCGAGATGTTCCGTGACGCTTACAAAGAGCGCGGGCTTGCGGCAAAGAACCTGTCCAGAACCCTTGAGGATGCCGGTACCGTAGTTGTACCGCTGATCCCGTGGTCCGCAGCAGGTGCTTACATGGCTTCCACCCTTGGCGTAGAGACTTTGGATTACCTTCCATGGGCAATCCTGTGCTACACCGGCTGGATTTTTGCAATCATCTGGGGCTTTACCGGATTTGGTATTGCCAAGCTCGATGATGAGAAGAAAAAGGAGAACTAAATACGATGTCCAGAGTGCTTTTGATTAAAAACGCGAATCTGTATGATCCGGATCCAAAAGGAATCCGTGATATCCTGATCGTAGATGAAAAAGTATTTTCTGTGGCAGAACACATCGATCCACCGGAACTTTCTGCTCCGGTGGAAGTTGTTTCTGCAGATGGAAAAATGGTAATTCCTGGTTATGTGGACCAGCATGTTCATGTGATTGGCGGGGGCGGCGCAAAGCTTCTGGTTACACGGCTTTCTTCCCTGCATGAGGAAGTGCGTGATGCTGTAAAGGCAGGGGTTCCGGTGGAAAAAGCCATCCGCATCTGCGGGGAGAACCCGGCCAGAGCCAACGGATTATTCCCGAAAAAGGGCTGCATCCGTCCGGGCAGCGACGCGGATCTTGTGATCCTGGATGAGGAATTTCTGGTAGATACGGTATTTGTCCGTGGACAGAAAATGGTGGAGTATGGAAAAGCACTGGTAAAAGGCACCTTTGAGACAGACTGACAGAAGCTTTGAAATAGAAAAGCGGAAAAGAAAGAGACAGGAGAATTGACATTATGATCAAGTTACTGAAAAACGCGAATGTGTACGCACCGGAGAAACTGGGAAAGAAAGATATCCTTATTGAGGGGGAAAAAATCCTTCTGATGCAGGATACTATTGAGGGATATGAGGGACTTCCGGGAGTGGAAACCTATGATCTGGAGGGAAAGACCGTTGTTCCGGCTTACATTGACATGCACGTGCATATCACAGGCGGCGGCGGAGAGCAGGGGCCGGCATCCCGTGTACCGGAATCCCAGCTCAGTGAATTCTTCAAAAATGGTATTACCACGGTAGTCGGACTTCTGGGAACCGATGGCGTAACCCGCAGTGTGGAAAATCTGGTCGCAAAAGCTCGCGCCCTGACCGAAGAGGGCATGACCGTGTACACTCTGACCAGTTCCTATGGTTACCCGCCGACCACCCTGACCGGAAGTGTAGAGCGCGATATCATCCTGGTTCCACCGATGATCGGTGTGAAGGTAGCGGTATCGGACCACAGAAGCTCCAACCCAGGCGGAGAAGAGCTGATCGCGCTGGCTACTGCAGCGCGCAGAGCCGGCTTACTCAGCAATACCCCTGGCCTGGTAACCATGCACATGGGTGACGGAGAGGGAAGACTGGATCCGATTTTCTATGTGCTGGATCATTCCGACGTTCCAGCCAAGAACCTGCTGCCGACCCACATCTTACGCAATCCTGGACTGATTGATGCCGGCGCGGATCTGGTGCGCCGTGGCGGCTACATTGACTGCACCGCCGGCGCCGATGATGTGGAGGTCGAATCCGATGCTCTGAAGCTCTATGAGCTGTTGCACCGCGAAGATGTGAGCCTGGATCATGTAACCATGTCCAGTGACGCGTTCGGAAGCCAGCCGCGCTTCAACGAAGAGGGCGAGTGCATTGGCCTGACCTACGCGTCCCCGAAGTATCTGCACCGTACCATCCAGATCCTGGTAAGAGAGGGCATGCCGCTGGAGGATGCCTTACAGCTTCTGACCAGCACTCCGGCCGTACTCCTTGGCAAAGAAGGAATCAAGGGCTGTGTAGCGGAAGGCGCAGACGCAGACCTTCTGGTACTGGATGAGAATCTCAACATCAACAGCCTGTTTGCCCGCGGCAAGGTCGCTGTGTGGGAGCAGGAAGTGAAGATGAAGGGCAGATTCGAGCAGTAAGGAAAAACATACAGGAGAAGGACTGTGATTGACTTATTGGTGGTGCTTCTGCTTATGGTGGTACCGGTACAGTTCCTGGTGTTATCATTGGTGCACTTCTGATGGGTGTTCTGAATCTTGGCATGAGTATCATGGGTATTGACCAGAATATCCAGAAGGTTGTTAAAGGTATGGTTCTTCTGGCAGCGGTTATCTTCGATGTTGTCAGCAAGAGAAAATCTTTTATCGTAAAATAATAATAGTCAGCGAATCAGGACAGCAGGTTTTCGGAGTGATCCGGAACCTGCTGTTTTTGGGTGTATATACTGTTGTTTTATGTGAGGTTATTTTGTCGGTTTTCGTGGTTTTATGGGGGATGTGCTTGTTTTTAGGAGAACGTTATATTATAATAAGGGCAAGTGACAGAAAATACGAAATTATGTTGTCGGGAGGCTGTAATGGGAAATACAGTAACGATCTGTTTTGCAAATAATAAGGGCGGCAGCGGAAAGTCCACCAGCTGTTCCAATGTGGGAGCGGCACTGGCCGGCATGGGTAAGAAGGTACTGATGGTAGACGGTGATATGCAGCTGAATCTTTCCCTTTCTTTTTTTTCGGAGGAAGAAGTGCTTGAGATGGCAGCAGGGGAAAAGAATCTCTACTATGCTATCGGTCATCAGTCGGATCTCAGCGATTTTATCGTGCATACGAAGTATGAGAATCTGGATCTGGTTCCGTCGTCTACGCTGATGAGCTCCGTGGAATATGAGCTTTTTACAAAATGGCAGAGAGAGTTTATCCTGCGGAAATGTCTGCAGAAGGTTAAAGATTCCGGAGTGTACGATTACATTCTCATTGATGCACCGCCTACTCTTGGCGGCTGGGTGATGAATATTTTATGTGCATCCGATTATGTTCTTGTTCCGGTAGAGGCAAGTCCGTGGGGTATGTTTGGTCTTGCAAATATGTTTGATTTCCTCAATGAAGTCAGGGAGATCGCTCCGGATTTAAAGGTTTTGGGAATCGTAGTAACCAAGGCAGATGCCAGAAAGAATTATTTCAAACAGACTATGGAAACACTGAAAGAAATGGAAGGAATCTATCTTTTCGAATCTTTTATCCGTGTAGACAGCTCCATCGAATGGTCCCAGGACAGCAGTGAACCAGTTGTGGAGTTCAAAAAAAGCAGCCGCAGCGCAAAAGAGTACATAGCATTGGCAGAGGAGGTAATGAATCGTGTCAGTAGGTAAAGCAAGCATCGCAAGAGCAGTAAATGCAGAAAAAGCATCCAAAACAGAAACAAAAACAGAGGTAAAAGAGGCTGAGGTTAAAGCAGCAGAGAAGCCGTCAGAGGTAAAAGCTGAAACAGCTGAAAAAGCGGCAGAAAAAACTACAGCAAAGAAAACAGCAGCCAAAGCTCCTGCAAAGAAGACCACAGCAAAGAAAGCAGCCGCAACAAAAACAACAGCAAAGAAAACCACTACCAGAAAAACAACAGCACGTAAAACCGCAGCAAAGAAAACAGCTGCAGCAGAAACAACAGGAACTGTAGCCCAGAACGTGATCAGCGGAGGAAACGCCGACGAACTCCAGGCCAAATTCCTCACCCCAAAGAAAGATGAGCCGGACAACAACCAGCCAGTAGGAATTAAAGACGAGCTTCCGGTTTATCTGCTGTAATCTTTGATTGAATTTTTTGAAAAGATAGTAATTGACAAATAAAAAGACTGCTATATATCTATATCACTATTGATAAGGTATACAGCAGCCTTTTATTTTGCCCTATAAAAATCTCAGTGGGACAGCGAAGCGCCTCCCTCGTATCTTTCTACATATTGTAATATGCAGCATACAATCCATTCTTCTCAAGCAGTTCAGCATGAGTGCCTCTTTCGGCGATACCCTCCTCCGTGATCACAATGATCTCATCCGCATCACGGATCGTAGAAAGCCGGTGCGCGATCGTAATGGTAGTACGATTTTTTGAAAGTTCCTCCAGACTCTTCTGAATCCAACGTTCGCTTTCGTTATCCAGAGCGCTGGTGGCCTCATCCAGGATCAGGATCGGAGGATTCTTAAGGAATACACGTGCAATGGAGATTCGCTGCTTCTGTCCGCCGGAAAGGCGTGTGCCACGTTCTCCCACATAAGTATCGTATCCATCCGGCAGCTCCATGATAAAGTCATGGATACTCGCACATTTGGCGGCTTTGATGATCTCCTCATCGGAAGCTCCGGGCTTTCCATAGGCAATATTATCCTTGATGGTTCCATCAAAAAGATAGACATCCTGCTGTACCATACCGATCTGGCTTCGAAGGCTCTTAAGAGTCAGCCCGCGGATATCCTTTCCGTCTACAGTAATGGAACCGCCGATCACATCATAAAATCTGGGCAGGAGAGAGCAGATCGTGGTTTTTCCGCTTCCGGAAGGTCCCACCAGGGCAATGGATTTTCCTGCCGGGATATCAATAGAGATATCGGAGAGCACAGGAGTTTCATCATCGCTGTAATGAAAAGAAACATGGTCGTAACGCACATGTCCTTTCACGTCCGTAAGCTCTGCAGCGTTGTCTGCATCCCTGATCTCGGATTCTGTTTCCATCACATCCAGGAAACGGCGGAAACCGGAAAGACCCTTCTGCATCATTTCCACAAGTTCCACCAGGATCTGGATGGGGCTGATAAAGATTCCGATATACAGGGCATACATGGCAAGATCTGCAGTCTGCATTTCACCCTGAGCGATCAGATAGCCGCCGTAAACAAGAGTTACCAGGTACATCATGCCCTGGAAGAAAAGATTGGAACTCATGAAGCTTCCCATGCAGTGATAATTATCTCTTTTGGAAATAAGGAACGCCTCATTGCTTTTCTTAAATTTGGCACGCTCGATGTCCTCGTTTGCGAAGGACTGTACCACGCGGATTCCGGAAAGCGTATCCTGAAGACTGGCATTTACATCTCCGATCTTACGACGGTTTTCCATGAAGGTTTCCTGCATTTTTGCATTCTGGCGGAAGGAAAACACAAACATCACGATCACCAGGAGGATCAGCGGCAGTGCAAGTTTTTTGTTGATAAAGAACAGGAAGATAAAAGCACCGACGATCTTTACCAGGGAGATAAAAAGATTCTCTGGACCATGATGTGCAAACTCGGAAATGTCAAAAAGGTCACTGACCAGCTTACTCATCATCTGACCGGAATTATTCCTGCTGTAATAGGAAAAAGACAGCTCCTGGTAATGGTCAAAAAGCTCCCGGCGCATATCACGTTCCATCTTTGCACCCATCATATGTCCCTGATAGGTTACATAATATTTGCAGAGACTCTGCACGATGTACATAACAAAAAGAGAAGCTGCGATCACAGGGAGGGCATGAAGAATAATATCCTTATCCTGTGTAAAGAGAGTTTTTGTCATAGTACGAAGAATCTGGGGATAGGCAAGATCTACCAGACTGATAACGGCTGCACAGATCAGGTCAATAAAAAAGACCGCTTTGTACGGGCCGTAGTAGTGGATGAATTTCTTGATGGTATTCATCGGAAAAAGTACCTCCGTTTTTATGAAATGTATAGTGTTGTCTGAGCAAAAAACATTGCTGCCGGACATTCTATGTTTATCTTATCATAAGTAAGAATAAAGTCAAGATAAGTGAATTTCAGGTCTGTTTCGTTTCTGCATACTTTCTGAGAATAGAAACTATATGGCTGCTGTTCACAGGAAATATTCCGCGAGGGATTGTTGGCAACGGAGCGGATAGTGATATGAGGAGATATCTTTTTTGGAAAAAATCAAATTACTCCTTGACACAGAAGAACAAAACCCGTATAGTGTATTTCAGATTTGGTGTGTAACTGATAAGCAGGCATTAACCAGTCATAAATGTTATTATTTTTATTTGACGTTTATGGGGGTTGGTGTCTTTTTTTTGTTGCCCACTTAAAAGACTCCCGCTCCAAAACGTCGAAAGAAAAGGAGAGAGAACATGAAAGACAAGATTTTCGGAGTTTTGCAGCGCGTGGGACGTTCCTTTATGCTTCCCATAGCAATCCTTCCTGTGGCAGGCCTGCTTCTTGGATTCGGCAGTTCCTTCACAAATGAAACAACCATTGCAACCTACGGACTTCAGAAGCTTTTGGGAGACGGAACGATTTTACATGCACTCCTGATCATTATGAACAAAGTCGGAAGCGCGGTATTTGATAACCTGCCGCTGATCTTTGCAGTAGGTGTGGCCATCGGTATGGCAAAAAAAGAGAAAGAGGTAGCAGCTCTTTCTGCACTGATTGCTTACTTCGTTATGAATGTAGCCATCAATGGTATGCTGGTAGTAAATGGTAAGATCACAGCAGACGGACAGATCGCAAAAAGCGTTCTGGAAGGTACTGTAACATCTGTCTGCGGCATCCAGTCCTTACAGATGGGTGTGTTTGGCGGTATTATCGTCGGCCTTGGTGTTGCGGCTCTGCACAACCGTTTTCATAAGATCGTGCTTCCAAACGCACTTTCCTTCTTCGGTGGTTCCAGATTTGTGCCCATCATTTCCACCATTGTATATATGTTTGTGGGAATCCTGATGTATTTCGTATGGCCGGCAGTCCAGAACGGTATTTATGCTTTGGGCGGTCTTGTAACAGGCAGCGGCTATATCGGAACTTTGATCTTCGGTATTATCAAACGTGCGCTGATCCCCTTCGGACTTCATCACGTATTTTATATGCCATTCTGGCAGACAGCCGTTGGCGGGACTATGGAGGTTGCAGGCCAGATGGTACAGGGCGGACAGAACATCTTTTTCGCCCAGCTTGCAGATTCCGCAAATGTAGCGCATTTCAGCGCAGATGCAACAAGATATTTTTCAGGAGAGTTCATTTTCATGATCTTCGGTCTTCCGGGAGCAGCTCTTGCCATGTACCGCTGTGCAAAGCCTGAGAAGAAAAAAGCAGCAGGCGGACTTCTTCTTTCCGCAGCCCTTGCATGTATGCTTACAGGAATCACAGAGCCACTGGAGTTCTCTTTCCTGTTTGTAGCTCCTGCATTGTTTGCGGTACAGGTTGTTCTTGCAGGCGCGGCTTATATGATCGCACATATGCTGAACATTGCAGTAGGACTTACCTTTTCCGGCGGTTTCCTTGATCTGTTCCTGTTCGGGATCCTTCAGGGAAATGCAAAGACAAGCTGGCTCAGGATTATCCCGGTAGGTATCATTTACTTTATTCTCTATTATGTGATCTTCACCTTCCTGATCAAAAAGTTCAACTTCAAGACTCCGGGACGTGAGGATGACGACACAGAAACAAAGCTTTATACAAAAGCAGATGTAAACGCGAGAAAAGAAGTCGGAAAAGCCGGTGAAACAGCAGGAAGCACATCCGCAGATCCGGTAAGTGAAGCCATCACAGCCGGTCTTGGCGGAAAGAAAAACATCAGTGATGTGGACTGCTGTGCAACAAGACTCCGTATCACCGTCCATGATGCAGCAAGAGTTAACGACGACATTCTGAAAACAACAGGCTCCAGAGGAATCGTGAAAAAAGGCCAGGGCGTGCAGATCATCTACGGTCCCCAGGTAACTGTGATCAAATCCAAGCTGGAGGATTATCTGGAGACAGCGCCGAATGAATATTTTGAAGGTGCAAATGAGAAAGAAACAGACAATGCGGAAAATCAGGCTCAGTCGGATACAGAGCGTACAGCAGAAAGTACAGGTGAGGCTGTTCAGAACACAGCTCCGACATCCGAAGCCAACACGCAGCCGGAGAAAAAGGTTCTCAGAACAGCGATTGTCTACAGCCCGGTAACCGGTATCGCCGCAGACCTTTCCACAGCGCCGGATGAAGGCTTTGCGGAAGGAATGATGGGAGAGGGTGCGGTAGTCACACCGAAGGACCCGGTGATCTGTGCTCCGGAAGACGGCGAGGTAGAGTTTATTTTTGACACAAAGCATGCTATCGGATTCCAGACAGATACAGATCTTCCAATGCTTCTCCATATCGGAATTGACACTGTAAAGCTGGAAGGAAAAGGCTTTGAGATTCTGGTAGAGCAGGGACAGCATGTGAAAAAAGGCGAGCCGTTGATGAAGATCGACATCCCATATCTTACAGAAAACGCTCCGTCCTTATGTTCTCCGATCCTTTGCACAGAGATCGAGGATAATCAGAGAGTACGCCTTCTTGCCAATGGAGAGATCAAGGCAGGAGAGCCGCTGTTCGCAGTAGAGACTGTGGAAGAATAAGAAATTTTTCAGCAATAATATAGATGATTGGTTTTGTGAAAAGCGCGCCTAATGCCCGGGCGCGCTTTTCCTGTGGCAAAGAAAATAACTGTCCGTCAGAAGGACTTTACACAAAAGACAGATTCTGTTACGATAAAGAAAATCGATAGCTGCAGACAAAAATGTTGACTGAAAATCCGGGGCAGACAGTGGTGGAATGTGGAAAAGCAGCAGGATATATAAAAATGGTGGGGAAAAAGATGTACAGAGTGAGCAAGGTATTGAACAATAACGGCATCATTGCCATAGATATGGAAGAAAACCAGGAATATGTGCTTCTGGGAAAAGGTGTGGGATTTGGAAAGAAGGTCAGCCAGCGTTTTGAGGCTCCGGCAGACTGTACCCTTTACAGGCTGGCTCAGGAGACAGAACGTGGCTCAGCAAAAGAACTGGCAAAGAGCGTAGCACCGGAATTTCTGGAGATCGCAGATGAGATATTGAGAGAAGCTGAGAAGACCTTTGGGGATACCATAGACAGAAGGATCCTGTTTCCCCTTGCTGATCATATTTCCTTTGCAGTGGGACGTATCCGGAATCATGAGCAGATCAGCAATCCCCTGACGGATGATATCAAGGTGCTTTTTTACAGCGAATTCAAGGTGGCGGAGGTGTTGAAGAAGATCCTGAAGGAGCGGATGGATATTGAAATCGACGAGCATGAAGTGGGATATGTGGCACTTCATATTCACTCAGCACTTGGAGATGAAAAGGTGTCTGTTGCCATGCAGACAGCAAGAACGGTACGGGAATGCATCGCCATGATCGAGATGGCCACAGGAAGAAAGATCGATGTGATCTCCCTGTCCTACAACCGTATGATGAACCATATCAAATATATGGTAGCCCGTGTCTCCACAGGGGAGACACTGAAGCTGGATATGAATGAATATATAGAAGAAAAATATCCGGAATCCTACAGAATCGCAGAGGATGTCTGCGAGAGTCTGGGCAAAAGCCTTGGGAAAAAGCTGGACCCTATCGAGATCGGTTATCTTGCCATGCATATTGAGCGGACAGTGGAGCAATAAATATAAATGGCTGATCCGCCTCAGGGATTTACACAATAAATTCAATAGCTTTTTTGACAGCAGTACTCATGGCAGTACTGCTGTTTGTGACTAAGCAGACCTCTCTCTGAGGGAGCGGCTCCTTAAGCTGAAGGGCAAAAATCTTCCCGTCATTGATCACTTCCCGGGCAAGGGGCTCGGGGTAAAAGCCGATTCCCAGATTGTGGACGATCATGGGAAGGACCTGGTCTGTAGTTGCTGCCTCGATGTCAGGATGAAAAGAAACACGGTTTTCCATAAAGTAATTCATATACATTTCTCTGGTGCTGGTCCCTTCCGCAAGACCTACAAAGGGCAGATCCTGAAGCTCATGGATGCTGATAGGGGCAGTGGTCAGATCCTTATATTTGCTTCCGCATACAAGGATCTCCCGGTAACGCAGGAGACTTTTTTTCTGTAAAGGTTTGCGGATGGAGATCGGAGTGGTGACAATAGCGAAATCCACCGCATAATTTTTCAGTGCCTGTACTGCCTGAGGAGTAGAATGGTTAAAGAGGCGCAGGCGAACATGGGGATATTGCTCGCGGAACAGCTCCAGCTTTTCGAGAAGGATCAGACGCAGGGCATTTTCGCTGGCGCCGATGGAAACCAGACCATGCTCCAGCTCTCCGTTCTGGCGGATCTCCTCCTCGCCGATGGACAGCTGCTCAAAAGCCAGGGCAACGTGTTCATAAAGTTGGCGGCCTTCCGGTGTAAGTGCGATTCCCTTGTTGGAGCGGAGAAAGAGCGTACATTTCAGCTCCTGCTCCAGGTTGTTCATACAGCGGGTGATATTTGGCTGATTGTTGTGAAGAGCTCTTGCTGCCTTGGTAAAGCTCTTATACTGGGCTACATAATAAAAGATCCGGTAGTAGTCGTAAGTGATCATGTATTGTCTCCATCCTGTGATATGATTTTAATATGTTTACGATATTAATAATACTTTTTACATTTGCTTCTGAGCAAACTATAATACACCCGAGGAAAAAAATCAATGACAGGAGTGATTTAGAGTGGTTTCAGGAGGCAGAAAGCTGCAGAGCGCAGACCGGCAGATGTCAGAAGCTTTTATCACAAGTGTATTTCTGGCAATGTCCGGCGGATTTCAGGATGCCTACACATACTTTACAAGAGATGAGGTGTTTTCCAACGCCCAGACAGGCAACGTGGTTCTGATGAGCCAAAATTTTATGACAGGACAGTGGGGAGAGGGCTTAAGGTACCTGTTCCCTGTTTTAGCCTTTGCCATTGGTGTTGTAGCGGCGGAGCGGATCCAGAGTACCTTTAAATATGCAAAAAAACTTCACTGGAGGCAGATGATCCTGCTGATCGAGATCCTGATCCTTTTTGCGGTGGGATTTATGCCGGGAGAATTGGATATGCTAGCAACCGTACTGGTATCCTTTTCCTGCGCCATGCAGGTACAGACCTTCCGGAAGGTGGGCGGTTATTCCTATGCAAGCACCATGTGCATCGGAAATTTACGAAGCGGCACGGCGGCGTTGTCCGTGTATTGTCGTGAAAAACGTCCGGAACAGTTGAAGCAGGCTCTTTATTATTTCGGAATAATTTTCTTTTTTGCCATTGGAGCCGGTGGCGGAGGAAATCTGTCCATGAGGCTGGGGATCCCGGCAATCTGGGTATCGGATGTTTTGCTTCTGATCAGCTTTATTCTGATGTTTTCCAGTAAACATAGAGATTAGAAAGGGTGAGGAATTGTGGAAAACAGCACATTATTCCCAAGAGAGGAAAAGGCGGAGCTTTTATTTGAAAAGATCCTGAAGGATCCGGAGGCGTGCAGACGGCTGACGGAGACCTTCTATGAATCCATGGATGCGGATACAGACATAGAATGCGGATATCTTCCTCCGGAAAAATTCGCCTATGCATTGCTGGACGCATATAAAAACCGTGATCTGACAGCTCTCCTTATGGCGATCTGCCAGAACAGTATGTTTGATCTTCTGCGAAATTCTTTTCTGGCACCGTTCAGGTTCAATGCAGATGGACAGGAGAATCCGGTATTTCTCACAGATGAAAAAGGAAATTTTCTGCGGGAAAAGGGAATCCATGTAAGTGACAGGGATTACGACCGATTTCGCAGGATATACAGGGAGAAACCTGGTGTAAAGATGTATCTGGCGTATGGCTACCGGAAGCGCCATGCCTATGATGAAGATACCATGGAAGTAGAAGAGTACAAAATGGGCGAACATATCGGTGTGCTGCTGGTGTATGAGCTTCCGGACAGCGTAAAGGAAAAAGAAACGGAGGCACAGGCCTATGCGGCTGTATGGGATATCATGATGGCAATTCAGAAGAAGCTTCCAAGAGCTTTTGTGTATTATGGGCAGGATTCTGTGGAGGATGGTGGAAAACGTTATGACGGACTGGGCGTTTTTCTCCCCATCCATAAATTTGCGGACCGCCTGGAAAAAATGATCGGGATCGCTGATGAGATCGTAATGAAATAGAATGTACAAAAAAGGACTGCTTTTGTATTGCTCCGGTTATCAGAAGGATAGCTGATGACCGGAAGCTACAGAAAGCAGTCCTTTTTGTATGCCCATCAGGTGCAGTAGCGGAACATTTTGTCCGTAAGGATCCTGGCGAAAATAAGGCCCAGGGGAAGAGCAACGATGATCAGGATCGCAGCTGCAAACCAGGAGGCGGAAACATTCAGGGACATGATCCCCAGATTGTAGATCGCCCGGTAGAGATAAAGCCCCGGGACCATGATCACAATGGATGGTACGGTAATGGAAATTCTGGGATATCCCACTTTTGTTTTGATGAGGGAGGCCAGAAGTCCGGCGGTCAGTGCTCCGAGAAAAGCTGCGGCAGCAGGTGGAAAACCGGCAAGATCAACAAGTTCCAGCCGGAGTGTGTTGGACAGTGCACCGATGAAAGCGGCAGCTGCGGCTAGACGGACAGGGCTGTTGAACATGACCGAAAAGCCGAATACCCCGCAGAAGCTTGCCAGAAGCCGGAACAGGATCCTCTGAGCTGCCGAAAGCTCCAGAGGCAGGAAATCCACAGGTTTCAGATGAAGAAGCAGTGCCATTAGCCAGGCAGAGACAGCAGCCACCATTACAACAATAATGGCGTAGGCCAGTCGTTCCAGACCGGAACGCATATCCAGCTTGGCAAGGTCGATCCCGCTTGTGATAAACGGAAAGCCTGGAATGATAAACAGCATGGAACAGATGTATCCGGCCTCATGCTGGACGGAAATGTGGAACAGAAGCTCTGCCAGCTTCAGGAAGCCTGCATATACAAGACAGGCAGAGGAAACAGAAACTGCAATGCACATAAACAGAGTAAAATGATGCTTGCCAAGCTTGCAGCGGATGGCGTTTCCGATGCCTGCGCCTGCAAAAGCCAGGATCATTTCCAGCGGGCCACCGCCCAGAAGAAAAGTAAATGCACCACAGGCCAGTGCAGAAGCCAGTCCCAGGGATGCAGGGGAATAAAGCCCGTGGATCCGCTCGATCTCATCTAACTGACTGTGCAGTGCTTCACCGCTCATATGGATACCCTCCGCAGGAAAATCACTGACAAAATGTTCCAGCCTGTTCAGTCTGGAAGTATTTACGCCGGTGGTAGTCAGACTAAGTGCATGGGAAAAACTGCTCTCACCGTCAAAGCAGGTGTAGCTTATAGACATCAGTCCGATATCTGCGGAACAGGTGATACCAAGTGCTTCTGACAATGTATTCATGGAACTCCGTACCCGCCAGGCACCGGTCCCACAGGAGAGAAGCATCATGCCTGTACGGCCGATCAGGGAAGCTTTTTCGGAAAGAGAAGCTTCGGTGATGGGCTGGTTGTTCCTGGCGCTTACGTAGTTGTGCCAGGGGATTTCCATATGATTACGTTTGATTAGAATATCTGACATAGAAATCACTTCTTTCTATATATTAAAATCATATAGTTGCTATTATAAATATATATAATAACTATAATCAGATATATTGTAGCCATTATTCTGAAAAAGTCAAGTGTAGATGAAATAAAATCTGACAGTACTAAAACGTCACTGTTAAAGATTTATCATTTTTTTGCGGAAAATGAATTTTTTTGGTTGCTTTTACGTACAATTTATGTATAATTGTGGATAGGGATGTTGGAATGACCAATTCCTATGGCAGGATGACAAAAACCTGCAGCAGTAGGTGGCTATCATAATTACTATTAAAGAAGAGAGGTAAATGTTAAGATGGCAAAAATCGATTTAACAAAGTATGGTATTACCGGAACAACTGAGATCGTGTACAATCCTTCCTACGAGACATTATTTGAGGAAGAGACCAAACCGGAGCTTGAAGGATTTGAGAAGGGTCAGGTCAGTGAGCTTGGTGCTGTCAATGTAATGACAGGTATCTACACAGGACGTTCCCCTAAAGACAAATACATCGTTATGGATGAGAACTCCAAGGACACAGTTTGGTGGACATCCGATGAGTACAAGAACGATAACCATCCGGCAACTCAGGAAGCATGGAATGCAGTTAAAGATCTTGCCAAGAAGGAGCTTTCCAACAAGAAACTTTTCGTAGTAGATGCATTCTGCGGAGCTAACAAAGACACACGTATGGCTATCCGTTTCATCGTTGAGGTTGCATGGCAGGCACACTTCGTAACAAACATGTTCATTCAGCCGACAGCTGAGGAGCTTGAGAACTTTGAGCCGGATTTCGTTGTTTACAACGCATCCAAGGCTAAAGTTGAGAACTACAAAGAATTAGGACTTAACTCTGAGACAGCTGTAATGTTCAACATTACAAGCCGTGAGCAGGTTATCGTTAATACATGGTACGGCGGAGAGATGAAGAAAGGTATGTTCTCCATGATGAACTACTATCTGCCGCTTAAGGGCATCGCTTCCATGCACTGCTCTGCAAACACAGACCTTAACGGAGAGAACACAGCTATCTTCTTCGGTCTTTCCGGAACAGGTAAGACAACACTTTCCACAGATCCTAAGCGTCTTCTGATCGGTGATGACGAGCATGGCTGGGATGACAACGGAGTATTCAACTTCGAGGGTGGATGCTACGCTAAGGTTATCAACCTTGACAAAGAGTCTGAGCCGGACATCTACAATGCGATCAAGAGAAACGCTCTTCTTGAGAACGTAACACTTGATGCTGAGGGCAAGATCGACTTCGCTGACAAGAGCGTAACAGAGAACACACGTGTTTCTTACCCGATCAACCACATCGAGAACATTGTTCGCCCTGTATCTTCTGCACCGGCAGCGAAAGAGGTTATCTTCCTGTCCGCAGATGCATTCGGCGTACTTCCTCCAGTATCTATCCTGACACCGGAGCAGACACAGTACTACTTCCTTTCCGGATTCACAGCTAAACTTGCTGGTACAGAGCGTGGAATCACAGAGCCTACTCCTACATTCTCCGCATGCTTCGGACAGGCATTCCTTGAGCTTCATCCGACAAAATATGCTGAGGAGCTCGTTAAGAGAATGGAGAAGAGCGGTGCGAAAGCATACCTCGTTAACACAGGATGGAATGGAACTGGAAAACGTATCTCCATCAAAGATACTCGTGGTATCATCGATGCTATCCTTGACGGATCTATCCTTAAAGCTCCGACAAAGAAGATCCCATTCTTCAACTTCGAGGTTCCGACAGAGCTTCCGGGCGTAGATCCTGCAATCCTTGACCCACGTGACACATATGCAGATGCTGCAGAGTGGGAGACAAAGGCTAAAGATCTTGCTGCAAGATTCGTTAAGAACTTTGCTAAATATGAAGGAAATGCAGCTGGTAAAGCACTCGTTGCAGCCGGCCCGCAGGCATAATCAGTCATTCCAACTGAATACAGATCGTAGACTTAACCGGGAGCGGATTTATCCGCTCCCGGTTTTTTGACAAACAACTGAGGATCTATTGTTTGATATAGAACTGTGCAGTGCGAAGCATGTTTCCAGACATGGAATAAACAGAAAGTTGAAGATATCTACCTGTAAAATAAAAAACTTTGGCTTGACTAACATAAGGTTCATGGTGTATCCTTTCTGAGAAGTTGAGCGGGAGACCCGTAAGACTGTAAAAATTCTCTTTGCACTGCATTACATTCGAACAGGATGCGAGATCAACAGTACAAACTGAGCAGGCGATGCTTTTCGGAATCGAAAATATTTATCGAAGGCATGGGGCCGGGCCGCAGGAAGCGGCAGCGGATATGGATTTAAACGTAATTGCAAAGAACCTGCATTCACGGAATATGAGGTGAAGCAGAATGTGACTTTGCTTTCAGACATATCTGCGGGACAGTGTATGTTTCGCAGGTATGTCTTTTTTACTGCAAAATATGGATGGAACAGAAGGTAGAAGCTGGGATATCCCTATACAGAAAAGAAAGAACACCGGCGGAAAATCGCACTGTAGCGAGTAGTGAAGGAACCGCCGGTTTTTTCACGGAAAATGTTGTGCCATAAGAAGAACCTGATCATATATTTAAAAGGAGATTCTGTTTATGGAACACACAGAAAACAAAACAATTATACATGATACAGAAAAAACAGCTTCATGGGAACAGCAGACAGCAATGAAGGTATCCGGGATCAGTATTCTGGTAAACCTTTTATTATCTGTATTTAAACTGATCGCAGGTATTGTGGCACATTCAGGAGCGATGATCTCGGATGCCATTCATTCTGCATCAGATGTGGGAAGCACCTTCATCGTAATTATCGGTGTCCGTCTTTCTACAAAGAAATCGGACAAAGAGCACCAGTACGGACATGAAAGAATGGAGTGTGTTTCTTCCATTGTCCTTGCAGGAATGCTGCTTGTCACTGGTCTCGGGATCGGAATTACCGGTGCCCGTGATATCGTAAAAAGCACATCCGGCGGAACCATTGCCATTCCGGGAACACTTGCACTGATTGCAGCAGTGGTATCCATTGTGGTAAAAGAGTGGATGTTCTGGTATACAAGAGGTGCTGCAAAGAAGATCAATTCAGGAGCCCTGATGGCAGATGCATGGCACCATCGTTCAGATGCACTTTCCTCTATCGGAGCGTTTGTCGGTATTTTAGGTGCAAGACTGGGATACCCGATCCTGGACCCGATCGCCAGTATCGTGATCTGCGTTATGATCGCCAAGGCATCGATCGACATTTTCAGGGATGCCATTGACAAGATGGTAGATCATTCCTGTGATGCAAAAACGGAGGAATCCATGAAGAGAGAGATCCTCAAGGTACCGGGCGTCAGAAGAGTAGACCTTCTTAAAACCCGTCTTTTCGGATCCAAGATGTATGTGGATATCGAAATCGCAGCAGATGGAAATATTTCCCTTTTTGATGCACATGATATTGCGGAAAATGTACATCATACGATCGAGAATAAATTCAAAGATGTAAAGCACTGTATGGTGCATGTAAATCCGATCAACGGATAAAAAACAAGCTGCCGGAGCGACTGTGATCGTCAATCCGGCGGCTTGTTTTTGTATAGAGAAACACCCGGTAGGGGAGCTACCGGGTGTTTCGAGGGGAGTATAAATAATTAAATAAGGGGTTATGTAAAAAAAATTTTTGAAGGGTAAATTCTTTTTACAAGAATGATTATAATATAAACTGGAAAAAAAAGCAATATGATTTTGGCGAATAATCTCCAAACTTTTTGGGATACTATTTCCTGTAATAAAAAGCGGCAGAAAGCTTCGGAAAGCCGTAAAATCAACTTCATCAGGAGGTAATTCAAATGGCGAAAAATTACGAAACAGACAGAAATGAGTCTAATTATGCAGGAAAAAATCACGGGGAAAGTGCTTCCAGAAACTGCGGAAAAAACAGCTCTAAGAACAGTTCGGGAAATTCTTCCAGAAACAGTTCCAAAAGCAGCTACGGAAACAAAATTTCCGATGAATATGATTCTGAGAAGGACAGAGGCTCTGACAGATATTAAAGGATAAGAAAAGCGGGAAAAGTCAGAGATGGCTTTTCCAGCTTAAATACATATAAGGGAACATTCACCCGGAAGCTTCCATATAATATACCAAAAAGAGGAGATTTTTTCCATGTTTCAGATCGAAACTATCTCTGCAAAAATGCTGGATTATTATGTGGAGCGCAGCGACGCTGTTATCATAGATCTCCGGGATTCTGCCGCCTACAGAAGGGGACATGTCCGGAACGCGGTAAATATTCCATACAGAGAGCTGGAGGAATATCTTGAGAAAAAACAGGATCAGAAATATCGTTTTCCCAAAGATAAGCTGCTGATATTTTACTGCGACCGCGGCGGCGCCAGTATGCAGGCTGCCCGGAGCCTGGCAAGACAGGGCTGTCGTACCAGGTCCGTGATTGGTGGATTTGCAGCCTACAGAGGGAGAAATCTTGTGCGCGGATAAAAAAAGCGGACAATATCAAATCAGATTGCGAATGCATATCTGTAACAAATCTTGTATTTTAAAGGAAATCATGATAATGTAAAGAACAGAGATAAAAACCAACACAAATTACAAGGAGAAAAGATTATGAAATATATGTTTGCGTCCGATGTACATGGTTCGGCATATTACTGCCGGAAAATGCTGGAAGCATATGACAAGGAGAAGGCGGAGAGACTGGTGCTTCTGGGAGATCTGCTTTATCACGGACCAAGAAATGACCTTCCGAAGGAATACGCACCAAAGGAAGTCATCCGCCTTTTAAATGAGAGAAAAAACCAGATCTATGCAGTACGCGGAAACTGTGAGGCAGAGGTGGATCAGATGGTCCTGGACTTCCCGGTTATGGCAGATTACTGTATCCTTGCCATCGAAGGAAAAACGATGTACGCCACACACGGTCATATCTATAATAAGGATAATCTTCCGCCGATGATGGACGGAGACATTCTGATCCACGGCCATACACATGTGCTGAAGGCAGAAAATATGGGGGATTATATCCTTCTGAACCCAGGTTCCGTATCCATTCCAAAGGAAGGTAACCCGCCGACCTATGCAATCCTTGAGAACGGAATTTTTACCATTAAAGATTTTGAAGGAAATACAGTACGGGAGATCACTTTATGAATCTGTGGGAATTAACGGCGCCCTGTCATTTTGGAACAGAGGCGGTGCTGAAGCGTGAAATACTGGATCTTGGCTATGAAGTGACCAGGGTGGAAGACGGAAGAGTAACCTTTGAGGCTGATGCCCAGGGTGTGGCAGACGCCAATCTGTTCCTTCGTACCACAGAACGTGTGCTTCTGAAAATAGGCGAAGTAAAGGCTGAGACTTTTGATGAGCTTTTTGAAAAGACCAAGGCTCTCCCATGGGAGAATTACATACCGAAAAACGGTAAATTCTGGGTAGCCAAGGCAAACTCCATCAAAAGTAAGCTTTTTAGTCCATCTGATATCCAGTCCATTATGAAAAAAGCCATTGTAGAGCGTCTCAAAGGCATTTACGGGATTTCCTGGTTTCCGGAAGATGGTCCGGAATTTCCTATCCGTGTGGCCTTTATGAAAGACGTAGCTCTGATCGGAATCGACACTTCAGGAGTATCCCTCCATAAGAGAGGGTATCGCCAGATGACTGTCAAGGCACCTATCACCGAGACGCTTGCCAGTGCTCTTTTGATGCTCACTCCCTGGAAAAAGGACCGTATTCTTGTCGATCCGTTCTGCGGAAGCGGCACCTTTCCTATTGAGGCGGCAATGATGGCAGCGGATATGGCGCCGGGACTGAACCGTCATTTTCTGGCCGAGAGCTGGGAGCATCTGATCCCGAAGGAATGCTGGGAGGATGCAAGAGAAGAAGCCAGAGAACGTGTAAATCTTGATATTGAAACCGATATCCAGGGCTTTGATATCGATGCAGCTGCCATCAAGGCAGCACGCGCCAACGCAAAAATGGCAGGAGTGGACAGACTGATCCATTTCCAGCAGCGCCCGGTCAGTGAACTCCGCCATTCCAAACCCTTTGGTTTTATCGTGACAAATCCGCCATATGGTGAGCGGATCGAAGAAAAATCCAATCTCCCTGCATTGTACCGTGAGATCGGTGAAAGCTATAAGGGGCTGGATCGCTGGTCCATGTATCTGATCACTGCCTATGACAAGGCAGAGAATGACATCGGCCGAAAGGCAGATAAAAACCGTAAGATCTATAATGGAATGATGAAAACCTACTATTACCAGTTTCTTGGACCACGTCCGCCGAAGAAAGGAAGTATTAAAGAATGAAAAAGATCATTTTTGCTACCGGAAATGAGGATAAAATGAAGGAGATCCGAAGGATACTTGCGGATCCTTCTCTGGAGATCCTTTCCCTGAAGGATGCCGGGATCCATGCGGATATTGATGAAAATGGAAAAAGCTTTGAAGAAAATGCCATGATCAAGGCAGAAGCAATCAGTAAAATGACTGGCGAGATCGTTCTGGCAGATGATTCCGGTCTGGAGATCGACTATCTGAACAAAGAGCCGGGAATCTATTCCGCACGCTATATGGGTGAGGATACTTCTTATCATATTAAAAACGCAAACCTGATCCAGCGTCTGGAAGGTGTACCTGATGAGAAACGTACTGCACGTTTTGTATGTGCTATTGCGGCAGCTTTCCCGGATGGCAGAAGAAAGACAGTCCGTGCTGCCATGGAAGGCCGCATCGGCTACGAGGAAAAAGGGGAGAATGGCTTTGGCTATGACCCGATCTTTTATCTTCCGGAATATGGCTGTACTTCCGCAGAGCTTTCCATGGAAGAAAAGAACAGGATCAGCCATCGTGGAAAAGCTCTTTGCCTTATAAAGGAAGAGCTTGTATGAAGGTGCTGATCGTAAGCGATACTCACGGAAGAGATGAAAACCTGGAGATCGCGATAAATCGGGAGGCTCCTTTTGACATGCTGGTACATTGCGGAGATGTGGAAGGCAGAGAATTTTATATCGAAGCCCTTGCAGAATGTCCCTGCAGTATTGTGTCCGGAAATAATGATTTTTTCTCGGATCTTCCGAGAGAAGATGTGATCGAGGTCGAGGGAAATAAGATCCTGGTAACTCACGGTCATTACTACGGTGTATCCATGGCCTTTGATCAGCTGGCAGAAGCTGCCCGCTCAAGGGGATGCAATGCGGCTTTTTTCGGACATATCCACGTACCGGTTGTTGAAAAGGAAGCAGGTGTGCTTCTGGTAAATCCCGGAAGTCTGGCTTATCCCAGACAACGGGGACGCCGTCCAAGCTATGCAGTAATGGAGACAGATGGAAAGGGCGAAATGCACGTAGAGATCCGTTACCTCTGATTCCGGCAGAAAAAACAAATAAACTGTCATAATTGATAAAATTTGTGCCAATATTCAGCATATATTAGTCAAAAACGATTGCGAAAGTCAGCTATGTGCTATATAATGAACAAGTAGTTTTTTTTAGTAATATAGAGCATTCTTTAGGGTACTGACCATGAATGGGTCTCGTTCCTGAGAATGCAGCAGAGCGGAATGAGAAGGTCCGCTTTACATAAATGAAGGGGGAAAATACGCATGACTGCGGTTATTATAGGGAGTATCGGCTTTTTATGCTGCTTCCTGTATGATCATAACAGTATCCGATTGAAAAAAAGCTTTCTTCATCCGTTTTTTAGCATAGGATGTTTCCTGATCGCAGTGTCAACAGGTCTGGTGATCCGGAGCTGCTGGCCGCGGCGGGGAAGTTCTTTTTTTATTTCTGCTGTTTTTCTGACAGCAGCGATCCTGTTTCTGGGACTGTTGATCTATACATTGTTTTTTGCGCTGCCCTTTGATGAGACATATGTCAAAGAAAATCATGAAAGGCTGGCCTATACAGAGGGTGTTTATGCACTCTGCCGACATCCTGGCGTTCTGTGGTTCGCCGGATTTTATTTTTGCCTGGCCGGATTTCTGGGATCCGGGAAGGCAATGGGGGCTTTTGGGGTCCTTATTGTGTGGAATATATTGTACATTTTTTACCAGGACAGGATCGTGTTTCCGGAAACATTCAGTAATTACGGAGCGTATCAGCAGACAACTCCCTTTCTGATCCCAGACCGAAACAGTACAGCTGCCTGCATAAAAACATGGCGAAAAGGGGGGAAAAGGCGGTGAGTCTTGGCGAAAAGCTTCGAAAACAGCAGTATGATGCTATCTGGAAAGAATATTGCGGATTTCTTGATCTGACAATGCAGGATTACATGAAGATCCAGAATCGTCTGATGGAAGAGCAGATCCAGCTCTGGTCAGACTGTGAACTGGGCAAAAGCATTCTGAAGGGCAGGAGACCGTCCGGGATCGACGAGTTCCGTCGGCTGGTACCTCTTACCACTTATGAGGATTATGCGGATATGCTCCTCCAGAAGAGAAGTGAAACTCTTCCGGGGAATCCGATCATCTGGATACAGACGACCTGGGAAGGCGGACGCCATCCGATAAAGGTAGCACCATACACAAGAAGTATGCTGGATACCTACAGGAACAATGTAGTTGCCTGCCTCATATTAGCTACAAGCCGTGAAAAGGGCAAATTTGATGTGGAGGAAACGGACAAGATCCTTTACGGACTGGCACCGTTGCCTTTTGCTACCGGCCTTTTTCCACTGGCGCTGAAAGAAGATATCGACATCCGTTTTCTTCCGGAAGTGGAAGATGCGGTAAATATGAGCTTTGGTGAGCGGAACAAAGAGGGCTTCAAGATGGCCATGAAACAGGACGTGGAATTTTTCTTCGGACTTGGAAGTGTGGCCTATGCAGTAAGCCAGAGCCTCACCGGAAGCGTATCATCAGGAAAAAGCAAAACCTCCTTTTCGGAACTTCTGCAGTATAAACCAAAGATGCTGAAAAGGATCCTGAATGCCAAAAAGATCTGTAAGAAGGAGAAACGGGAGCTTCTTCCGAAAGACCTTTTTCACCTGAAGGGATTTATGGTGGCAGGAACCGACAACCAGTGCTATAAGGATGATCTGGAGGAAATGTGGGGAGTTCGGCCCATGGAGCTTTTTGCAGGAACGGAACCTTCCATTATAGGAACCGAGACCTGGACCAGGAACGGAATGTACTTTTTCCCGGATACCTGCTTTTATGAATTTATCACCGAAAAGGATATGCTCCATAATTATGAGGATCCCACGTTCACTCCTCCGACCTATCTTATGGATGAGGTTGTTCCCGGGGAGAAATATGAGCTTGTGATCACTGTGTTGAAGGGCGGAGCCTTTGCCAGGTACCGTGTGGGAGATATGTATCGATGCGTGGGTCTTACCAACCAGGAGGATCGGACACAGATCCCAAGATTTGAGTACATAGACCGTGTTCCGTGGATCATTGATATCGCAGGCTTTACCAGGATTTCGGAAAATGGTATCAAAAGTGTGATCCAGCTGTCCGGGCAGCCGGTTACGGATTGGATCGCAGTGAAAGAATATAATGAGAAAAAACGCCCATATCTGCATCTTTATATAGAAGTAAAAAAAGAAGCGCTGATGTATCAGGCTATGAGCACGGATATTCTGAAAGAACTTCTGACCACGTATTTCAAATATATCGATCAGGATTACCGGGATCTGAAGAAAATCCTGGGAATGGATCCCCTTGTGGTGACCATCCTGCGCTGTGGTACCTTTCATCTGTATGAGTCCAGAAAAGGACGGAAACCACGGCATATGAGCACTCCTTATTATGAGGTGGCGGAACTTTTGAGACTGCAGGATGAAATCGGATTCGGGAATATGAGGAAGTAACTATGGAAAGCTATATATCATTTTCAATCATTTCAGTTTTTTTCTATACATTTATGATACTGACTCTTCTGGCTGGTAAGCGCAGCCGGATCATCAACAGTTTCATGTGTGTGCTGGGAGGAATGCTCTGCTGGACGTTGGGCTCTTTTCTGATGCGTATGGAGGCAGGACCCTCTTACATCCTGTGGTATTATGTGTCTCTGGCCGGAATCCTGTTTCTGCCATATTTTTACTATGTGTTCATCAGTGAATTCATGGGAGTGCGTATGGGCAGAAAAAGCAAGATCCCATTGCTTTTGATGCTGCTGCTTTTTGCAATCAACATCCCGGGCGGGATCATCCTGCGCTGGCCGGATCTGATCCGTAAAAACGGTGGTGCGCATTTTGTTTATAAGATCACACCCTGGTTCCTTCTGTTCTTTGTGGTGGCAGGAATCACCATTATTCAGATCTTTATCACCATGTACCGCGGATGCCGGAGACATCCCGGATACCGCAAACAGATCGAACCGATCCTTGTGGGGATACTGATCATTTTTGTGGGAAACCTTGCGCTGGCAGTGCCGGTATTTTCCGGATTCCCCATCGATATTGTCAGCGGTCTGATCAATGCTGTCCTGATGCTTTATGCACTGACCAGAAGACGGCTGTTCCAGATGCGCCGTCTTGCGTCAGATGGGGTTTGCTTTGGTGTGGGCGTGGTCCTGACGGTAGTACTGTTTATCAATCTTTCACCGTACCTGATGAGTTATATCCGAATGCTGCTCCCTGCAGCCAGTGAGTATCATGTGCTGATCTTTTCTTTCGTTTTTCTTATATCTGCATGGCTGGTCACAGTGCTGTGGAAATGTCTGATGAACAATGTTTTTATCAAAAAAGAGATCCAGCAGTCTCAGGAGCTGAAAGATTTTAGCCAGTCAGTATCCAGGACACTCCGGGTAGGAGAGATCCTGCGCAATACGGTAAATGTGTTGAAGGAAACTACCAATGCAGGACGGATCTATATTTGTCTGAGAGACAAAAAATCAGGGGAATATCAGGCTGTTTACAGCAACCGTCCGTTGAACGATCTGACCTTTTCACTGAAAGCGGATAATCCGGTGGTCACCTGGCTTACCAGAAATGAGGACTGTGTGGTGATCCGGGATTTTCGTTCTTCCACAGCCTACAAATCCATGTGGGAGTCGGAAAAACATATGTTTTCAGAGCTGGGTATCGAATACTGTGCAGGTCTTCGCCAGAATGATGATCTGGCCGGGATTATTGCGATTTCCGGTGACGGACACAGAAATCTGAACCATAATGATCTGGCCATGCTGTCTTCGGTCAGTTCGGTAGCTTCCATTGCCATCAAAAATGCCAGACTTTATGAGGCGGCATGGACTGAGGCAAGGACCGATGAACTGACGGGCCTTCTGAACCGGAAATATTTTTATGAGATCCTGGATGAGGAATACGAAAAAAATAAAGAGGGTTCGCTTGCACTGATCCTGTTCAATATTGATGATTTCAAGCTGTACAATCAGCTGTACGGAAATCAGCAGGGAGATGTTGCACTTCGAAAGGTGGCAGATATCATCCAGGCAAGTGTGGGAGAACAGGGATATGTGGCACGTCACAGTGCCAAGGAATTTGCGGTCCTGATGCCAAATTACGATATTTTTTCCGCCAGAAATCTGGCAGAATCCATACAGAAGCAGATCCTGCATATGCGCAACGATTCTGCAGACTACAAGCTGAAGATCCTTACGGTAAGCGTGGGGATCAGTGCGGCGCCTTATGCGGCACGCTCAGCAAAGGAGCTCTTGGATAATGCGGACCTGGCAGTATATCATGTAAAGCGCAGCGGTAAAAACGGCATCGAGATTTTTGACACCATGCTGAAGGAAAGCCTGGATGAAGAAAATGCGGGTAAGAAATCCGATCATGAACATATTTATCAGTCCTATGAATCCACGATCTATGCGCTGACTGCAGCCATTGATACCAAAGATCATTATACCTTCGGACATTCCAACAATGTGGCTTATTACGCAACAAGTCTTGCGAAGGCGCTGAACTATACAACGGAAATGGTGGAGATCATCCGTCAGGCGGCGCTTCTTCATGATGTTGGAAAGATCGGGATCCCGGAGCATATCCTGAACAAGGAAGGCAAGCTTACGGATGAAGAGTATGAGATCATGAAAGGTCATGTGGAGGCGTCCATCGGGATCATCCGTCACCTTCCGTCGCTGGATTATGTTATCCCTGCGGTTATCGGTCATCACGAACGTTATGACGGAAACGGCTATCCAAGGAGGATCGCGGGAGAAGATATCCCGGCATCTGCAAGGATCCTCTGCATCGCAGATTCCTTTGATGCCATGACATCCAAACGTTGTTATAAGGAACTGATGCCAGTGGAAAAAGCTCTTCGGATCATAAGAGAAGAGGAAGGAAAACAGTTCGATCCGGATATGGCGGAGGTATTTATCCACATATTTCGGGAAGGAAAGATCCATCTGGCAGAACCGGCGGAGCTGAAACGGGAAGAAAAAGCATAAAGAATATTAAGATTACGGGTCTGACAAGCTATGTCAGACCCGTTTTTGTGAAGAATATGAAGAAAGCTTTATTTATCATCTCCAGTAAGGCGAAGTACATCCCGGATCTCATCCACATTCATATCCAGGATCACGGCAAGCTCATCAATGGTGAATTTGGTGGCGTCATCATCGTCTGTGAGTTCTTTAACCGCAGCCTCCAGGTTTTCTACCTTGGATACCAGATAGTCGTCACGGAATTTCTGTTGTGTCTGTTCCTCAATGGCATGAAGGATCCCACTGCGGATACGACCACGCATCCAGGTGTCGTTTTTCTCCTGTGGGGCAGTTTCTTTGAGAGACGCCAGAAGGGCCAGATTTGCCTCCTGAATGAGATCGGCCAGGTGGATTTCCTCACAGTTCAGTTCAGCGGCCATCTGGGCTGCCTGAGCCATGTAGAACTGTGTCAGTGCACCTTCGGCAGCAGTGTCACCCTTTGCAAAGGCATGAAAGAGGGACGCAAGATCATCCGGATCAAGTCCTTCCGGGGAAAAGCTTTCCATATAGTCACTGAGATAAGCCTGTTCTTCGGCAGTAAGAGCAGCACGGGTACCCGGAAGCTCGTCCTTGTCGCTGGATTCGGATGAAACAGCATCTGCTCTGGCAGCGCCGGCAGCTTCATCGGCGCCTTCGATGGTGATCCCCTTTAATTTGAGATACTGCAGGATCTTTACAAGCTGTGAAGTGCTCAGATCCGATTCATCGAAATGATCACGGATCTGCTGCTGGGAGAGCTGCTTATTGTTTTCCTCAGCGATGGCACAGATGTCATTAAGCTTCTGCTGAAATAATTTTATATCCATGTAAAAACATCTCCTTATTATTTGCTTTTTTTCTTGACTTTAATTATGGTTTCATGATACCATAAGCCAGTCGCAAATGACAAGAAAACCTTTAAATAGGCGGAAAAAACGTGAAAAAAAGTTTTTTTAAAAAAATTCAAAAAAGGTGTTGACATTTGTAGATTGCTATAATATAATATCACTTGTCGTCAGGCAGGAAACGAAAACGAAACACAAACGAAGACGACAACAACTTAATAAAAACCATAAGTAAATGGTACATCGGGGTGTGGCTCAGTTTGGCTAGAGCGCCTGGTTTGGGACCAGGAGGCCGCAGGTTCGAATCCTGTCACCCCGACTGCTGTAAACTTATTACCGCAAGCATGCGGGTGTAGTTCAATGGTAGAACACCAGCCTTCCAAGCTGGATACGTGGGTTCGATTCCCATCACCCGCTTCTCTGAGAAGAGAGCATGTGTCTGTAGCTCAGCTGGATAGAGCAACGGCCTTCTAAGCCGTGGGTCGGGGGTTCGAATCCCTTCAGGCACGTTGTGGTGGGTATAGCGCAGTTGGTTAGCGCGCCAGATTGTGGCTCTGGAGGCCCAGGGTTCGAATCCCTGTATCCACCCTTCGCCCATTGGGCTATCGCCAAGCGGTAAGGCACAGCACTTTGACTGCTGCATTCGCTGGTTCGAATCCAGCTAGCCCAGTCCTTTTTATGGGGTATTAGCTCAGTCGGTAGAGCACTTGACTTTTAATCAAGTTGTCCGGGGTTCGAATCCCCGATGCCTCATTAGCGGAAAGCATTTGCTTTCCGTTATTTTTTTATCATCAGACAGGATGAAAATATAATTGAATATGCGGATATGGCGGAATTGGCAGACGCGCTGGTTTTAGGTACCAGTGGGCAACCGTGCAGGTTCAAGTCCTGTTATCCGCATTAGAAAAGAGAGAGACTTTCTGTAAATTTTGAATTTATGGAAGGTCTTTTTTATTATGGACACTTATGTAACATCCAGGACAGAAATGCTACAGATCATGAGCAATATGTCTGTAGCATTCTTACTATAGAAATTTTTAACTGAATCAAGCTGTCATCTACATTGAATCAGAATAACCGCCTGATAAATGACCCTACAGTTTCTCCCCTTCATTCACTTCCTCAATAAACACCTTCCCTTCCGCCTGCTGTTCCACAAAATGAAATCGAAGTACAGCCTGAGGCCAGTTGAGTGTGATGATGGCTTTTTTGTCCCGTGTCTTTCCTGCGGCCTGGATCTGATCTACAAGGTCTGCGAGGACTTCACGGGTGAGATATCCGCCTCGCCAGTGGAAGGTGAATTCGCGGCCTTTTTTTGCGGCCTGGAGGGCACGTTTGTATACGTCTTCCAATTTGGTGAAGGATAGCTTTTTCTCACGGTAATAAAAGTGGTTTCCATCCGGGCAGGGAGGTGCCGGAGCGATCAGTGGTTCATGGTCACGGAAGATGTTTTTGTCATCCAGATTAAAATAATCGTAACGGATATTGGTTGAGCCGTCTTCGTTTTTGCCCAGAGTATTATCGAAGGTGGCATCCAGATGATAGTACTGTCCGTTGATCCGGACGATGTTCCAGGTATGACGGTATTTGATCCCTTTTTCCGGATTGTTCCCACAGATGGCGATAATACACCATACACCAAGGGCATCACAGAGGACCTTTACGGATTTGGCGATTCCCTCGCAGACACCGACACCATGGCCCAGAGGCCCGATGATCTCGTGGGAATATGGCTTTTTCAGCTTGTCGTAGCGGATATTTTCGCAGATGAAGTCATGGACATATTTTTCCTTATCCCACTCGGAAAACTTCATGGCGGTGCGCACAAGCTTGTCTACGCGGGCTCCCAGGGCTTTCTGTTGCTCTCGGATTTTATTTTTGTCGAAGATATATTCAGGAATCAGTATCAGATTTGGCGAGTCCTTGTAATAACGGTATTTAAACCCCACAGCCCAGAAAATCTCCGGGTGATCCAGACGAAGCTGGAAAAATACATCATAGAGCCAGTTTCCATCGGTGGTTGGTACCTGCGGGATCAGGAACTCGTCGGAAAGCTCCATAAGCCCGTGAAGCATTGCACGGTACACGTTTTGTTTATCTTTCGGCATTTTGCCGTAGTAATATTCTTCAGTTTGTTTCATATATAAAAATACGGAGACTCCTTTCCGCAAAAATAGATTTCAATCAAAGATTATAGCATAAAAAAACATGCAGGACTATCAGAAAAGATACACCCTGCATGTTTTTGGTATTGAATATTTTAGATCGAAAATAACTGTGAGCCTGGATCAGCCGTTATACAGCTGATAATACCGGCCCTTCTGTGCAAGCAGCTCCTCGTGGGAACCACGCTCGATGATGTGTCCTTGCTCCAGGACCATGATGCAGTCACTGTTGCGTACTGTGGAAAGTCTGTGGGCGATCACAAAGGTCGTCCTGCCTTCCATCAGCTTATCCATACCATCCTGTACAAGCTTTTCGGTACGGGTATCAATGGAGCTGGTGGCCTCGTCCAGGATCAGGACGGGCGGGTCTGCAACGGCTGCACGGGCAATGGAGAGAAGCTGTCGCTGGCCCTGACTTAAGTTTGCACCGTTTCCGCGGAGAAGGGTATTATAACCCTGCGGAAGCCTGCGGATGAAACCGTCGGCGTTGGCAAGCTTTGCTGCTGCGATAACCTCCTCATCTGTGGCATCCAGCTTTCCGTAGCGGATATTTTCCATAACGGTTGCTGTGAACAGGTTGGTATCCTGAAGAACGATGCCCATGGAGCGTCTGAGATCATCTTTTTTGATCTTGGTGATGTTGATGCCGTCATAACGGATCTTACCCTTCTGAATGTCGTAAAAACGGTTCAGAAGATTGGTAATGGTGGTTTTTCCGGCGCCGGTGGAGCCTACAAAAGCGATCTTCTGGCCTGGCTGTGCATACATATTGATGTCATGGAGAACGATCTTGTTGGAATTATAACCAAAGTCTACATCCTCCAGGACCATATCACCCTTCAGCTCGATATAATCAGTGGTACCCTCAGCTTTGTGGAAATGCTTCCATGCCCAGCGGCCGGTACGTTTGTCGGATTCGGTAAGAACACCGTTTTCCTCTTTTGCATTGACGAGAGTAACGTAGCCTTCATCCACTTCCGGTTTTTCATCCAGAAGATCAAAGATACGTTTTGCACCTGCAAGAGCCATAACAATACTGTTGAACTGCTGGCTGACCTGGTTGATAGGCATGTTGAAGCTCTTATTGAAGGTCAGGAAGCTGGCAAGCCCGCCAAGTGTGAAGCTGCCGATGCCGTTGATAGCAAGGATACCGCCCACCATGGCGCAGATCACATAGCTGACATTTCCAAGCTGTGCGACCACAGGCATCAGGATGTTGGCGAAACGGTTTGCATTGTCTGCGCTGGTGAAAAGCTGGTCGTTCAGTTCATCAAATTTCCGGATGCTTTCGTCCTCATGGCAGAAGACCTTGACAACCTTCTGACCCTCCATCATCTCTTCGATATAACCATTGACAATACCAAGGTTGGTCTGCTGCTCCAGGAAATATTTTCCGCTTAAGCCTGCAAGCTTCCGGCTGGCAGTCATCATAATGGCAACCATAAGCAGAGTAACTACAGTAAGCGGAACATTCAGGATCAGCATACTTACAAGAACACTGACGATGGTGATCACACTGGAAAGCAGCTGCGGAAAGCTCTGGCTGATCATCTGGCGCAGGGTATCAATGTCGTTGGTGTAGATGGACATGATATCGCCGTGTGCGTGAGTGTCAAAATATTTGATGGGAAGCGTTTCCATCGTTGCAAACATATCGTTTCGGAGGTTACGTAAGGTTCCCTGGGAAACATTGATCATGATACGGTTATAAGTATAGGTGGCAATAACACCAATGGCGTAAAAGCATGCTACACGTGCGATGGCTGCAGCCAGAGGCCCGAAATCCGGTGTATCTGCTGAGAGAAGCGGTGTGATATACTGGTCGATCAGGGTTTTCATGAACATGGTTCCCTGTACATTGGCAAGAACACTGACAAAAATGCAGATCACCACGATCACGATATGGATACTGTAGTTTTTAAAGATATAACGGGCAAGGCGTCCCAGAAGCTTTCCCGGCTGCTCCGGTGTTCCCATACCCCTTGGGCCAGGACCGCCCGGGCCTTTCATGTTCTGTTTTTTCAAGCCGGCTCACCTCCCTCGTCAAAATCACCGGCGCCGCCGGTCTGTGAATGAAATACTTCCTGATAAATGGCGTTGGTCTTAAGAAGCTCCTCGTGGGTACCAAAACCGTTGATCTCACCGTTATCCATAACGATGATCCGGTCCGCGTTCTGGATGCTGGAAACACGCTGTGCGATGATCAGCTTGGTGGTATCCGGGATCTCCTCGGCAAAGGCACGGCGGATCCTTGCATCTGTGGCAGTATCTACCGCACTGGTGGAGTCATCCAGGATCAGTATCTTCGGCTTCTTCAGAAGAGCGCGGGCAATACAGAGACGCTGCTTCTGGCCTCCGGAAACATTGGAGCCGCCCTGTTCAATGAAGGTATTGTATTTGTCCGGCATTTTTTCGATGAAATCATCGGCACAGGCAAGCTGGCATGCGCGGCGGCATTCCTCCTCAGTGGCATTTTTGTCACCCCATCGGAGGTTTTCCAGAATGGTTCCTGAGAAGAGTACATTCTTCTGAAGAACAACGGAAACCTGATTTCTGAGAGATTCCAGATGGTATTTACGGACATCGATGCCTCCTACGGAAACAGAACCATCCGTTACGTCATAAAGACGGCTGATCAGGTTGACAAGGCTGGATTTTGCACTTCCGGTACCGCCGATGATCCCTATGGTCTCGCCGGAGCGGATCGAGAGATTGATATCCTTCAGAACGGGTTCCTGACTGTCTTTCTTATAGCTGAAATTCACATGATCGAAGACGATACTTCCGTCCGGGACATCTGTTACCGGATCCTCCGGATCTGTGATGTCAGCAGTATCATTGATGACTTCCGTAACACGCTCTGCGCTGGCAATACTCATTGTCACCATAACAAAAACCATGGAAAGCATCATAAGGCTCATGAGAATGTTCATGCAGTAGGTGAGAAGGCTCATAAGCTCACCGGTAGTAAGGGAGCTGCCTACGATCATTTTGGCGCCGAGCCAGCTGATCCCCAGGATACAGGCATAAACGGTAAACTGCATCAGGGGCATGTTCATGACAACGATCTTCTCAGCACTTAAGAACATTTCGTATACTTTGTTGCAGGCTTTCTGGAATTTGTTGATCTCGTAGTCTTCGCGGACATAGGCCTTGACAACGCGTACAGCGCCGATGTTTTCCTGGACACTTGCGTTCAGGTCGTCATATTTACGGAATACGGCCTGAAAATATACCGTTGCTTTTCTCATGATAAAGATCAGACAGCCTCCCAGGAAGATAACAGCGACAAGATAGATGCTTGCAAGCTTTGCATTGATAAGAAATGCCATGACCATGGCACAGATCAGACTGGCCGGTGCACGGGTACACATACGAAGGATCATCTGATAGGCGTTCTGCAGGTTGGTCACATCTGTGGTAAGACGGGTGATCAGGCCGGCAGTGCTGTATTTGTCGATGTTGGAAAAAGAAAAGGTCTGGATGTTGGTGTACATGGCTTTTCGGAGGTTTCTGGCAAAGCCTGTGGAGGCTAGTGCTCCGTATTTTCCTCCCATGACGCCGGACCAGAGTCCGCACAGGGCAAGAGCTACCATAACTGCACTCATCCGATAGATATGGCCGATATTTCCGGCTTCCACACCCTTATCAATGATGGAAGCCATGGCCAGGGGGATCAGAGTCTCAAAGAGAACTTCCAGGATCATGAAAAAAGGCGTGAGAAACGATGCCTTTTTAAACTCCCTGACCTGGGCCAGAAGGGTTTTGAGCATAAAAAATCTCCTTTCTTTACTGTTCAAAAGACAGCACTACTGGAAAGGATTCCGGGCTGCTATAGAACAGATATATTGTTCAGCTACTATTATCGGGGAAATTATTTTTAATGTCAAGATAAACATGTGCGAAATGCTTGACACAACATCCTTTAAGCGGTATATTAAAAGTTAATATTCGCCTGTAGAACAGGGAAAGAATGGGCTTCAGGTCCCTTTAGAGGGTCTATATAGAGTTAAATTTTTGCAGGGAGGATTTTATATGGAGATCAGACAGTCAGCGGAGGATTATCTTGAATCAATTCTGGTTTTATCCAAAAAAGGAGGAGGAGTTCGTTCCATTGATATTGCGACCAGACTTGGTGTTTCCAAGCCAAGCGTCAGTCACGCAATGAAGCTTCTTCGTGAGGATGGTTATATTGCCATGGACCGTTACGGTACCGTGACACTTCTGGAGAAGGGGGCGGAGATCGCCAATCAGATTTATGAGCGTCACATTGTTCTTGCCAGGATGCTGGAGGGACTTGGGGTTCCGGCAGAGATCGCAATGGAGGATGCCTGCAAGATGGAGCACGACATCAGCCAGGAGAGCTTTGAGAAAATCAAGGCACATTATAATAACTTTATTAAGAAGGAAGAAACAGCAGACTAAGAAACATGCAGACAGGCAGCCGGAAGGTAAAATACCAAACCGGCTGCCTGTTTTTTATTTATTATCTTTTTCTTTTTCCGGCAGCTGTGCCAGGATGATGGCTGCAAACATGATGACACATCCAAGGAGCTCTTTTATGGAAAGCTTCTGATCCAGGAGCACCCAGCCTGCAAGCACGGAGATGCAGGATTCAAGAGAAAGAATCAGAGAAGCAACGGTGGGATTCACATTTTTCTGGCCTACGATCTGCAGGGTGTAGGCAACACCGCAGGACATCACACCAGCATACAGGATCGGCAGCCAGGCAGTAAGAATGGAAGAAATCTGCGGATGTTCCAGAATAAGTGCCGGGATCATGGACAGGATCCCGCAGACCAGAAACTGGATACAAGAAAGCTTTACACCGTCTGCCTTCGGGGAAAAATAGTCAATCACCAGAATGTGCAGGGAAAAGAGAAAAGCACATACCAGCACCAGAATATCTCCGAGGCCAATGGAAAATCCGTCTGTGATGCAGAGAAGATAAAGTCCGACCAGTGCCATGACAACGGCTGCCCATATAAAGGGACTGCATTTCTTTTTCAGGAAAATTCCGATGATCGGGACGATGACAATGTAACAGGCGGTGATGAAGCCGGCTTTTCCTACTGTTGTGTACTGGATACCAAACTGCTGGAAGCTGCTGGCAGCAAAAAGAGCGGATCCGCAGGCAATGCCGCCCAGCCACAGGTCACGGCTGTTATATGGAGTGGCGGATACAGCTTTTTCTGAAAGTGTTGATGAGGATTCCGGTATTGCGGAGTCTGTGGCAGCAGAGGATTTATTTCCGGAACGGTTCAGAATAAAGAGCACCGGAACCAGGACAGCGGCGCCGATCAGGGAACGGACGCCGTTGAAGGTGAAGGGGCCAACATATTCCATGCCCACACTCTGGGCAACAAAGGCGATTCCCCAGATCGTTGCGGCCAGAAGCAGACAGAGAGAATTTTTCAGAGGCATTTTCTGTGAGTTCATGATAAAAAATCCTTTCGTTTATTAGGTATTATGTGATCAAAGCAGTATATAACAAAAGACCCCGGGGAACTTATATAGCTTCCCGGGGCATTCTTATGATCTGTCGGAACAATGTCCAACAAAATTAGTTCTGATTCTGGTTATTCTTAACTTCTGCAAGCTTCATGGCACGAACCTTCAGCGGCAGACCGAACAGAGTGATGAATCCGTCTGCATCATGATGATCATACATATCACCGGTTGTGAAGGAAGCGAGAGACTCATTGTAAAGGCTGTACGGAGAGGTTGTACCATTCTTGATGATGTTTCCTTTGTAAAGCTTGAATTTAACCTCGCCGGTAACATATTTCTGAGTAGACTCAACAAATGCCTGGATAGCCTCACGGAGAGGTGTGTACCATTTTCCTTCGTAAACAACCTGTGCAAACTGGCTGCCAAGTTTTTTCTTGGCTTCCATTGTCTCACGGTCAAGGATCAGTTCCTCAAGCTGGTCATGTGCTGCCATCAGGATCGTTCCGCCAGGAGTTTCATAAACGCCACGGGATTTCATACCAACAACACGGTTCTCAACAATATCAACGATACCGATGCCGTTCTCGCCGCCAAGCTTGTTCAGCTCTGTGATGATCTCGGAAACCTTCATTGCTTTTCCGTTGAGTGTTTTCGGAACACCCTGCTCGAATGTCATGGTGATCTCAGTTTCTTTATCCGGGGCTTTCTCAGGTGTTACGCTTAATACAAGCATGTCATCATAGTTCGGAGCCTGTGATGGATCCTCAAGTTCGAGTCCCTCATGGCTGATGTGCCAGAGGTTTCTGTCACGGCTGTAGCTGTGGCTTGCATCAAATGGAAGAGTGATGCCATGAGCCTTACAGAACTCAATCTCATCTTCACGGGACTGCATGGTCCACAGATCTGTCATACGCCATGGAGCAATGATCTTGATGTCCGGAGCAAGAGCCTTGATGCCAAGCTCGAAACGGATCTGGTCATTTCCTTTACCGGTAGCACCGTGGCAGATAGCAACGGCACCCTCTTTACGTGCGATCTCAACCAGTTTCTTGGCAATGACCGGACGAGCCATGGAAGTTCCGAGAAGATAGGAATGCTCGTATACAGCACCAGCCTCTACACATGGCATGATGAAGTCATCGCAGAATTCATCAACGATATCCTCGATATATAATTTGGAAGCACCGGACATTTTTGCTCTTTCCTCAAGACCGTCCAGCTCGTTTCCCTGTCCGCAGTTTACACAGCAGCAGACAACGTCGTAATCAAAGGTTTCTTTCAGCCACGGGATCAGGGCTGTGGTATCAAGACCACCGGAATACGCTAAAACAACTTTTTCTTTCATAATATATGTCCTCCTGGGATTTTTTTGATTTTGTATCGCTCCGGACATTTCCGGGACGGTGAATTTTTTTACGTTATCTGGAAAAAATTATACCGTTTTACAACTTTACCAGAGTGAATAAATATTCATGTACAACAAAACAAAATTTTCGGCTGTCCTGTCGACATGGCTTAATATACACCAGATTTTATAAATATGCAAGAGATAATTTGAAAAATATGAAAAAAATTTTGCATAAAAATGCATCTGGAAGTAGGCGTTATTATAAGAAAATACAGGAAAAACAGAAAAGGCCGTGAAAAATCAAAAAAAATGACTATTGCATAATATGCAGATAAGATGTATAATCTATCCATTGACAAGGCGGACATATGAACTGGCAGTACGGACAGGTTTAAGATGTCTGTCTGACCTTTGCAGAAGATTCAGATATCAGAATACATAAAAAAGAGGCATAAATAAGAATAGCAAACGCTTCTGCAGGGGGGATTAAGCCGTAGGAAAAACGGCAGAGGAGGAATGTGAAAGATGATTAAAGCAGGAATTATCGGTGCGACAGGATACGCAGGAAATGAGATTGTAAGACTTCTTCTTGGACACAGAGACGTTGAGATTAAATGGTTCGGCTCCCGAAGCTACATAGATCAGCAGTATGCAGATATTTATCAGAATTTTTTCAGGCTGGTGGATGCCAAATGTATGGATGACAACATGGCTGCACTTGCAGATGAGGTAGATGTGATCTTTACAGCAACACCACAGGGCCTTTGTGCATCCCTTATCAATGAAGAAATCCTTTCCAAATGTAAGGTGATCGACTTAAGCGCAGATTTCCGTATTAAAGATGTGAAAAAATATGAGAAGTGGTACGGGATCGAGCATAAGGCTCCGCAGTTTATCGAGGAAGCTGTTTATGGTCTCTGCGAGATCAACCGTGAGGATATTAAGAATGCAAGGCTGATCGCCAACCCGGGATGCTATCCGACATGCTCCACACTGTCTATTTATCCGTTGTTAAAGGAAGGCCTCATTGATCCGAACACCATTATCATTGATGCCAAGTCCGGAACCTCCGGAGCAGGAAGAGGAGCCAAGGTTCCGAATCTCTACTGTGAGGTAAACGAGAGCATCAAAGCTTACGGTGTTGCCACACACAGGCATACACCGGAGATTGAGGATCAGCTTGGATATGCATGCGGACAGGAAGTGATGATCAACTTTACCCCACATCTTGTTCCGATGAACCGTGGAATCCTGGTAACAGCATATGCCTCCCTGACCAGGGATGTTACCTACGAGGAAGTAAAAGCAGCCTATGACAAATATTATAAGGACGAGTTTTTTGTACGTGTCCTGAATAAGGATGTATGCCCGCAGACAAGAAATGTAGAAGGCAGCAATTTTGTGGACGTGAACTTCAAGATCGATCCGAGAACAAAGAGAGTCATCATGATGGGCGCTATCGACAATCTGGTAAAGGGTGCAGCAGGACAGGCTGTTCAGAACATGAACCTGATGTTTGGATTTGACGAGAACGAAGGACTGAAACAGATTCCGATGTGCCCGTAAAACAGGTGGATCACAAATAAAATATGGTGGATGCCGAAGGATTTTGACTGAATAGACTGAGATATTCGATCTGGTACAGCGGACAGGATCCGGCATAACCGTTGAGAGGAGATATATAATATGAAGATCATCGACGGCGGCGTTACAGCCGCAAAAGGTTTTAAGGCAGCGTCAACTGCAGCAGAGATCAAATATAAAGGCCGTACTGATATGGCTATGGTATTCAGTGAGGTTCCCTGTGTGGCTGCAGGAACCTTCACAACCAATGTGGTAAAAGCAGCTCCGGTAAGATGGGATCAGGACATTGTATATAATCATCAGGGCGCAAGAGCCGTGATCTGCAACAGCGGAATCGCCAATGCATGTACCGGTGAGGAAGGATTTGGCTATTGCAGGGAAACAGCCAAGGCAGCATCCGAAAGCCTTGGGATCCCGGAGGATAGTGTTCTGGTAGCATCCACAGGTGTTATCGGAATGCAGCTTCCTATTGACCGTATCGCAAACGGAGTAAAAGCCATGGCACCGAAGCTTGAGGGAAGCCGCGAGGCAGGCCTTGAGGCAGCAAAAGCTATCATGACAACAGATACCGAGAAGAAAGAGGCAGCGGTAGAGATCGAGATCGGTGGAAAAACCGTAACGGTAGGCGGTATGTGCAAGGGCTCCGGAATGATCCACCCCAACATGTGCACGATGCTTGGATTTATCACCAGTGATGTGGATATCACCAAGGAGCTTCTTCAGGAAGCACTCAGTGAAGATATCAAGGACACCTACAACATGGTATCCGTTGACGGAGATACCTCCACAAACGATACCGTTCTCCTCCTTGCAAACGGACAGGCCGGCAATCCGAAGATCACAGAGAAAAACGCAGATTATGAAGAATTCAAAAAGGCTCTTAACTACGTAAACACAACCCTTGCCAAAAAGATCGCAGGTGACGGAGAAGGTGCAACTGCACTCTTCGAGGTCAAGGTCATCGGTGCAGCCACCAAGGCAGAAGCCGTAACCTTAAGTAAATCCGTGGTAACCTCTTCATTAACAAAGGCAGCCATTTACGGTCACGATGCAAACTGGGGAAGAATCCTCTGCGCCCTCGGCTACTCCGGCGTTCAGTTCGATCCGGAAAAGGTAGATCTTTACTTTGAGAGCAAAGCAGGAAAGATCAAGATCATTGAAAATGGAGTTTCTACAGGCTACAGCGAAGAGGAAGCTACTAAGATCCTCTCCGAAGAGGCAGTGACAGCCATCGCGGATATGAAGATGGGAGATGCATCCGCAACTGCATGGGGATGCGACCTCACCTATGATTACATAAAGATCAATGCGGATTATCGTTCTTGATGTAAGAACTCTGTAGAATGGTTTTTATGGGTGGATTTTGGTTGTAGTTTTGTTTCAGTTTGTAAGCTGAGAAAACCCTTAGGGGGAGCGAGCTCAAAGTTGCGAAGCCCGCACGCTCCCCCTAAGAACCCCCTCCGTTGGGCACGCTTGGCTGTGGTGTGTTGAACTTCAGTCGACGAAGACTGGGTGACGAGCGTGAGAAACCTCAGGGCGGGAACTCGGAAGTTATGTCGTATTAAACGTCAGTCGACGAAGACTGCCTGACGGGCTGTTCGCCTTCGGCGAAAGCGCGTCGGAAGCGGCTGCTTGCAGCAGCCTGTCCGCAGCAGGCGCTTTGCCCGCAACGCGGGCAACAGCCCGTTTCCCGTGGCCGGAGGGGAGGAGCGCGAGGAGGGGAAACGGCCTTCGGAACTCCGAGTGCTTCCCCTCCTCGCAAATCCCACAGCTGTCAGCTGAGACAAAATTATAATAAAAAACAAATCCGTCCAACACACAACAACAAAACCTTTTTCACCCCATATCATTTTTCAAAAAAAGGAGACACCCACATGGTAAATCAGAAATATCTTGACAAAGCAGAGGTTCTCATAGAAGCTCTGCCATATATCCAGCGGTTCAACCGCAAGATCGTAGTCATCAAATACGGCGGAAGCGCCATGCTTGATGAAGAATTAAAGCGTAACGTCATCAAGGACGCAGTCCTTCTGAAATTAGTCGGTTTCAAACCGATCATTGTTCACGGCGGCGGCAAGGAAATCAGCCGCTGGGTCGGCAAAGTCGGCATGGAGCCGCATTTTGTAAACGGTCTCCGTGTAACGGATAAAGATACTATGGAGATCGCAGAGATGGTTCTTGCAAAAGTAAACAAGGAGCTTGTTACTCTGGTAGAATCTCTCGGCGTACAGGCTGTAGGTGTCAGCGGCAAGGACGGCGGTCTTCTCCAGTGCAAAAAAAAGCTTTCCAAAGGCGAAGACATCGGCTACGTAGGTGAGGTTACAAAGGTTAATCCGAAGATCCTCCAGGACCTTCTGGAAAGAGATTTCCTTCCGATCGTATTCCCGATCGGCTTTGACGAAAATTTTGATTCCTACAATATCAATGCGGATGATGCAGCCTGCGCCATTGCAGAGGCAGTTGAGGCAGAGAAGCTGGCCTTCCTGTCTGACATTGAGGGTGTTTACAGGGATGCAGATGATCCCTCCACTCTGATCTCCGAGCTTCGTGTAGATGAGGCTGAGAACCTGATCTCAGATGGTACTGTGGGCGGCGGTATGATCCCGAAGCTGAAAAACTGTATTGACGCTATCGAGCATGGTGTAAACAGAGTCCATATCCTGGATGGAAGGATCCCGCACAGCTTACTGCTTGAGATATTTACAAACAAAGGTATTGGTACTGCAATTTTAAAAGATGATGGGGAGAAATATTACAATGAGCATGAATGAACAGATGGAAGAATCTGAAGCCAGTATTCTTCATACATATAACCGTTTTCCGGTAGTTTTTGAAAAAGGCGAGGGCTGTTACCTCTATGATTCCGAAGGAAAGGAATATCTGGATTTTGCGGCAGGTATCGCTGTAAATGCCCTGGGATATCATTATCCGGGCTATGACGAAGCATTGAAATCCCAGATCGACAAGCTGATGCATATTTCCAACCTGTACTACAATGAGCCGATCATTGATGCAGGAGCCAGACTTGTACAGGCAAGCCATATGGAAAAAGCTTTCTTTACAAACAGTGGTACAGAGGCCATTGAGGGTGCTCTGAAGGCTGCTAAGAAATATGCCTACGAAAGAGATGGCCATGCAGACCATGAGATCATTGCCATGAACCATTCCTTCCACGGCCGCAGCATCGGCGCTCTTTCCGTGACTGGCAATGCACATTACAGAGAACCCTTTGAGCCGCTGATGGGTGGGGTGAAATTTGCAGATTTCAATGATCTTGAGAGTGTAAAGGCTCAGATCACAGATAAGACCTGTGCCATCATCACCGAGACCGTACAGGGAGAAGGCGGTATTTATCCGGCTACAAAAGAGTTCCTGGAAGGCTTACGTAAGCTTTGTGATGAGCAGGATATCATCCTGATCCTGGACGAGATCCAGTGCGGTATGGGACGTACCGGACATTATTTTGCATGGCAGGCATATGGAGTACAGCCGGATATCATGACCTGTGCCAAAGCACTTGGCTGTGGTGTTCCGGTAGGGGCTTTTGTGCTGAACAAAAAAGCAGCTGCAGCTTCCCTGAAGCCAGGCGACCACGGAACCACTTACGGCGGAAATCCCTTCGTATGTGCAGCAGTCAGCAAGGTATTTGACATTTTTGAAAAAGATCAGATCCTTTCCCATGTGCAGGGACTTACTCCGTATTTTGAGGAGAAGCTGGACGAACTGGTTGCAAAGCATGACTGTGCAGAAACAAGAAGAGGCAAAGGCTTCATGCAGGGTATCGTGATCAAGGGACGTCCGGTAGGAGACGTGGTGAAAAAAGCTCTTGCAAAAGGCCTTCTAGTGATCTCAGCAGGAAGTGATGTTCTCCGCCTTGTTCCTCCTCTTGTGATCACAAAAGAGGATATCGACAAGATGGCAGAGATCCTTGACGAGTGTATGGAATAATAAAAAAATAACAGATACAAAAGCAGCAGTATTTTCCGGAAAGGGCAGTGTACCGATGGAGAATACGGCTGCTTTTTTGTCAGAGAGACAATATATATAAATTATATAACAGATATAGAAAACAATATCCGAAAATCTGGTCGTGTGTTTGAAAACAAACAAAAACTGCTATGACACACCGACAAAATGCACAAAAAAGCGAGAGGGCTCGAGTATAAATTGCACATCTACACAGTTGATTTTAGGACGCCATATGTTATAATTTCACTGGTAAAAAAATTTTATGTGAGGGGTGAAAATTTTGAAAAAATTATTAACCGTCATGTGTACTTTTCTGACAGTATTTCTGGCATGTCCTGTGGGTGTATGGGCAGCCGGAAATGGTGGGACAGGATCTGGTGTGCCGGTGTGGCTTTGTATCCCTTTTGCGGGCCTTCTTCTGTGTGTTGCAGTGATGCCGCTGGTAAAGGGTGAGTGGTGGGAGTCACATCAGCCCGTTGTGGTTGCATTCTGGATCGTTCTTATGATCATTCCGTTTGCAGTTGTTTACGGTGCCGGAAAAACTGCGGAAACAGTACTGGAGTGCGTGATCAATGACTATCTTACATTTATCATCCTGTTATTCGGACTGTTCTGTGTGTCCGGTAACATTACAGTTGAGGGCGATTTTGCGGGTTCACCAAGAGTAAATGTAGGACTTCTTGCACTGGGAACCCTGCTTTCCAGCTGTATCGGAACTACCGGAGCCAGCATGCTGATGGTCCGTCCGGTGATCAAAATGAATTCCTGGAGAAAGAGAAAGGGTCATATTATGATCTTTTTCATCTTTATGGTATCCAACATGGGTGGCTGCCTGACACCGATCGGTGATCCGCCGCTTCTGATGGGCTTCATGCGAGGAGTTCCGTTTTTCTGGAGCCTTCATCTTTTTCCGGTACTGATCTTTAATATGGTGATCCTTCTGTTTGTGTTCTATCATCTGGATATGCGCTCTTACAAGAAGGATATCGCAGAGGGACGTAAACCGGATATCAGCAAACCGGGTACCGAGTTTAAGATCGAGGGTCTTCATAATATCATCTTCCTTGTGATGATCGTTGTGGGTGTTATCTTAAGTGGAATGCTTCCCGGTATGCCTGCATTCCAGGATGCAGCCGGAAATGTAAAGGGGCTTCATATTTTCGGCGAGGTTACTTTAAGCTTCCCGTCGATCATTGAGATCGTCCTGATCCTGGCAGCTGCATTTCTGTCCTTTAAGACAACAGATAAAAGGATCCGTGTGCGGAACCATTTTACCTGGGGTGCGATCAAGGAGGTTGCAGTACTTTTCATCGGTATTTTTATCACCATGCAGCCAGCCCTGATGCTTCTGAAAGCAGTAGGACCGAATCTTGGTATCACCGAGCCGTACCAGATGTTCTGGGCGACCGGAGCTTTGTCCAGTTTCCTGGATAATACGCCGACCTATCTGGTATTTCTGACAACAGCAGGAACTCTTGGATTTACAAACGGAATCGCAACAACACTGGGAACAGTTCCTGTAAAGCTTCTTTCTGCGATTTCCTGCGGTGCTGTATTTATGGGCGCCAATACATATATCGGCAATGCTCCGAACTTTATGGTCAAGACACTTTCTGACGAAAATGGTATCAACATGCCGTCCTTCTTCGGATATATGGCATGGTCCATTTGTTTCCTGGTACCGATGTTCATCATCGATATGCTGGTATTCTTTTTATAAGGGAGGAGGATCAATATGCAGGATAATAACATTCGAGAGAAATGCAGAGAGCTTGCCACCAGACTTTATGAACTGGATGGCGAGGTTTATGAAAGCGTAGGATCTTCCCTTGGACGTACCTTCACCGGTGACAGAGAAGGCACTATCCGGAATTTAAGTGCTCTGATGTATACCAAACCGGACGGACATCTTCTTCGAAGCGAGATGGCACTGATCAGTAACATGGCCAGGACCATCAAGGATAAAGAAGAAAAAAGCCGTCTCATGAAGAAATATGATGAGATCTTTCAGGAGATCCTGACGCTGCCGGAGACTTTTGTTGCTACGGATATCATGGATAAGGAACGTGTGGCGCTGAATCATATGATCAAGCGCAGAGAAAAAATCTCTGAGAATGACCATCTGGTCATCTGCATCAGCCGTACACAGGGAAGTGCCGGTAATGATATCGGTTTCGGACTGGCAGACAAGCTTCGGATCAACTATTATGATGTGGAGATCTTTGATCAGGTATTAAGGCGTCTTGAGGCGGAAAAGGGCGCGGTCAACGATGCGGAATATTTTGCGGATTTCAATAAATATGAGAAGAAGCATAAATTTGATCTCAAGGGCTGGTTCCGGGAATTCAACCGTTACCATGGCCTTCCGAAACAGGATGCGGTATTCTTTAACATGAGTGACCTGATCTGCGATCTGGCCTCAAAAGAGGACTGCATCATTATGGGAAGGTGTGCGGATGCGATCCTCAAAAACAATCACATTCCACATATCAGTCTGTTTATCACAGCTCCTTTTGCTATCCGTGTGCAGCATGTTATGGATGTAAGGAAGATGAATATGAAGCAGGCAGTCCGTTTCCTGAAAAAGATGGACAGCCAGCACAGACAGTATTACAATTTTTACGGCGGAGCTCAGTGGGGCAAGCCGGATAATTACGATCTTTGTATCAACAGCGCAAGCTACGGAATCAATGAAACGGAGAATCTGATCCTGAAGCTGCTGGATGATCAGATCCACTAAGAGATAAAATATGAGCAGCACGGAAGAAAGAAAAAGTTCCGGAAGGGGTTTTTAGCTTAACAGGCTGCAAACAGAAAAAAAGAATCAGAACAGAGTTCCTGCAAAGGAGAGGCAACCTTCTGCCAGACAGAAGTACTTCAAAATGCAGGAACTTTTTTATATTTTGTTTATAAAAACTTAATCTTGATTAACTTTTTTCATTTAGGGGATTGACATTCGAAAAAACTTAGTATAAACTAACCTATGAGTTAGAATTAACTAATTAGATTAAGCTAATTACTAGAAAGAAACGGAGGGATTCCATGCAGCCGATTTTATTTTTACAGTCAGGTGATACGGGCACGATCAAGCGTATTTCAGGAGCGGAGGATACAAGAAGATTTCTTGCAGGCCTTGGTTTTGTTGAGAATGCGGAAGTGACAGTTGTTTCCCAGTTTGACGGCAATCTGATCGTAAATGTCAAGGATTCCAGAGTAGCAGTCAATAAAGAAATGGCCAGACACATTATGGTGTGACCGGACTGAGAGGCAGTGACCGGTAGTGGATTTGCCCCAAACTGCGGAAGGCGCAGTTGAGGATAGATTAGGAATTGGAATATGAACAGGGAGGAAAAGAGAAATGACTTTACGTGATGCAGCAGTAGGTTCTACAGTAGTTGTTTCCAAGATAACCGGCGACCCGGCTTACAAGCGTCGTATCATGGATATGGGAATCACAAAAGGCAGCGAGGTTTATATCCGAAAGGTAGCTCCTCTTGGAGATCCGGTTGAGATCACCATCAGAGGCTATGAGCTTTCTCTGCGTAAGCATGACGCAGCATGTGTGGAAGTAAAGTAAAATAAGCTTCGAAAAATGACAGAACGTCAGGCTCTGACCTGAAAAAAGGAGGATGCAAAATGTCTGTAACAATAGCTCTTGCCGGAAACCCGAACTGTGGTAAGACTACAATGTTCAATGCTCTTACAGGCGCAAACCAGTACGTTGGTAACTGGCCAGGTGTTACTGTAGAGAAAAAAGAGGGAAAACTGAAAAACCAGAAGGACGTAACGGTAACAGACCTTCCGGGTATCTATTCACTTTCCCCGTATACACTTGAGGAGGTTGTCAGCCGTGATTACCTTCTGAAAGAGAAACCGGATGTGATCATCGATCTTGTGGATGCAACAAACATCGAGAGAAACCTGTATCTTGCAACCCAGCTTCTTGAAATCGGTATCCCGGTTGTTATCGCTCTTAATATGGTGGATCTTCTGAAGAAGAACAATATCCATATCAATGTAAAAGGCTTAAGCTCCGCACTTGGATGCCCGATCGTTGAGACATCTGCTCTTAAGGGAACAGGCCTTAAAGAGGTTGTTGATGAGGCGATCAAATGTGCAAACCAGCACAGAGTACCATCGAAGCAGATGGAATTTCCGAAAGCAGTTGAGAAGGCTGTAAACGAGATCGAGGGACTTGTTCCTGCAAATATCTCTGAAGAGAACAGAAGATGGTATGCAGTAAAGCTTCTTGAGAGAGACAGCAAGGTGAAAGAAGGACTGAACCTTCCGGTTTCTGCACAGTCCAGGATCGAGGAGATCGCTTCTGAGCTTGAGAAGGCAGAGGATGATGATACAGAGAGTATCGTAACGGATGGAAGATATCAGTACATCCAGAAGGTTGTTTCTGCAAACGTTAAGAGAAGCGGAAATAAGATGACAGTTTCCGATAAGATCGACCGTATTGTAACGAACCGTATTCTCGGCCTTCCGATCTTTATCCTTACCATGTTCATCGTTTATTATGTATCGGTAACAACAGTTGGTACCATGGTAACAGACTGGACAAATGACAGCTTTGTGGGAACCATCCAGAGTGTTGTATCGGATGGACTCGGCAATGCTGGTGTTGCTGACTGGCTGGTAAGCCTTGTATCTGACGGTATCATCGGTGGTCTTGGGGCAGTGCTTGGATTTGTTCCGCAGATGGCGATTCTGTTCCTGTTCCTTTCCATCCTTGAAGACTGCGGTTATATGGTTCGTATCGCATTCGTCATGGACCGTGTATTCCGTCATTTTGGACTTTCCGGAAAGAGCTTTATCCCGCTTCTTATCTCCTCCGGCTGTGGAATCCCTGGAATCATGGCTTCCAAAACGATCGAGGCAGATAATGACCGTCGTCTGACAATTATGACAGCGACATTTATCCCATGTGGTGCCAAGCTTCCTGTTATCGCTCTTATGGGTGGCATCATGACAGCTTATGCAACCGGTGACTACGTAGCTGCTGGTTTCATCACACCACTGATGTATTTTATCGGTGTTATAGCAGTTCTTGTATCTGCTATCATTCTGAAGAAAACCAAACCTTTCTCCGGTAAACCTGCTCCGTTTGTAATGGAGCTTCCACAGTATCATATTCCGTCTGTAAAGACAGTTCTGCTTCACGTTTGGGAGAGACTGAAAGGCTTCATCATCAAAGCCGGTACCATTCTTTTCCTTGCAACAGTTATCATGTGGATCCTTTCCAGCATCGGAAATACAGGAAGCGGAATCGGATTTGTTGAGGACAGCAACGACAGTATCATGGCTATCCTTGGCGGTATCCTTGCTCCGATCTTTGCCCCTCTTGGATTTGGTAAATGGCAGCCGGTTGCAGCCTCCATCTCCGGATTCTCCGCAAAAGAGTCCATCGTAAGTACAATGGGTGTTCTTGCAAACGTAGCTGGTGATGATGCAGAGGATACCATGATCGTCGGTGCAGCGATCAAAGCATGGTTCCCGACAGCAGTAGCAGCATTTTCTTTCCTGCTGTTCAACCTGCTTGACTCTCCGTGCCTTGCAGCTATTTCTACAATGGCACATGAGATGCAGTCCAGAAAATGGTTCTGGTTTGCAATTCTCTTCCAGAATATTTTTGCTTATGTTGTAACACTTTGTGTATATCAGATTGGTCTTGTTGTCACAGGTGCCGGTTCCTTCGGAATTGGAACGATCGTAGCGCTGATCCTTGTAGCGATCCTGCTCTTCCTTCTGTTCAGACCAGATCCGTACAAGAACCAGAACGATGTTACAAAGAGATCTGTACAGGCAGCAGAGTAATTGAAAACCGGTCATACAACAACGATCCGGTACATATGATAAGAAATGCAGGAGACCGGGGATGTAAATACCTGGTCTTCTGTGCTATAATAAGCCTGAAAAAATATAGAAGTTTTTTACAAAAGTATTCATCAGAGGCTGGCAGCAGTTTACCGGCTGTACAGCGAAAGAAAGGGTGACAGATATGAGTATGATAGCGGATATTATTGTACTGGCACTGGTGATCGCATATGGCGTATTTGTGATCAGTTATCTCTATTCAAGAAAGAAACAGGGGCTCAGCTGTGTCGGCTGTGCCGGTAATACACGTACAGGCGGTTGTGCCGGCCATTGCTCCGGCTGTTCCGGCTGCTCCGGGTGCAATGGAATGCATAAGTGATCAGGAGGGAAAGAAATCATGGCAAATGCAATTGTTGTCATTGCTGTTATCATCATTATGTTGTTTGCCGGAAAAGGTGCATATAAACATCTGAAGGGGGAAGGTGCCTGCTGCGGAGGCGGCAGCAAGCCGGAGATTCCGAAGAAGAAGCTGGATGGAACCAAGCTGGGCGAGAAAACCATGAAGATCACCGGTATGCATTGTGAGAACTGTGTGGCCAGTGTCACAAGAGCTATCAACCGCATTGACGGTGCGGCAGCAAAAGTAAGCCTGAAAAAAGGTGAGGCAGTGGTTTCCTACGACAGAGAGATATCCGACGAAGAGCTTAAGAAGGTAGTGGAAGACAGGGGATATCACGTAGTTTCTATCCAGTAAAGCTTTATCATAAGAATAACTTTGCCGCAGCTTCTGAGCCGGCAGATCAGAGAAGAGACTTCTCGGCGAAATGCTTAAAAATATTTCGCCTGGAGGTCTTTTTTTGTATAAAAAGTCAGAGTTGCAATTGACTCACTAATGTACACTATTGTATAATAAAAACAGAAAAATTCAGACGGAATGAAATATTTTCTTTCTATCCGGATGAGGCATTAAAACAAAATACAGCAGGAAACAGACTTTGACGGCAAGGAATATCCGAGCAGGAATCGTTGTTCATCCGGCACAGCTTAACCGAATCAGCTGCGAAGCAGTTATTCGGTTATGAACAAGCAGCAAATGCGGATCGCGAATATCCGCTTGACTTTGTTTTGTGAGCGGAATACGGGACTCTTTCACCTTGTGCGTGAAAGAGCTTTTTTTATGAAAAATACCTGCGGGAGCGGACAGAATGAATTAGGGAGGATTTTATGCTGAAGGTAGCAGTATACGGAAAGGGCGGTATCGGAAAGTCTACAGTGACGTCCAACCTGGCGGCGGCTTTTGCAGCCATGGGGAAAAGAGTGATCCAGATCGGTTGTGATCCCAAGGCGGATTCCACCATCAATCTTCTTGGGGGAGAACCTCTGCGGCCGGTAATGAATTATATGCGGGAAGAGGATGAGGAGCCGGAAAAGCTGGAGGATATTTCAAAGGAGGGTTTTGGTGGAGTCCTCTGCATTGAGACCGGCGGCCCCACGCCGGGACTTGGCTGTGCAGGCAGAGGTATCATCGCAACCTTTCAGCTTCTGGAGGATCTGAAGCTTTTTGAGACCTGGAAGCCGGATGTAGTGCTTTACGATGTTCTTGGAGATGTAGTATGCGGCGGTTTTGCGGCACCGATCCGGGAGGGCTATGCGGAAAAAGTACTCATTGTCACATCCGGAGAGAAAATGGCACTCTATGCAGCCAATAATATTTCCAGTGCTGTGCGGAATTTTGAGGATCGAAGCTATGCGAGAATCTTCGGGATCGTGCTGAATCACAGGAATGTGGAGAATGAAACGGAAAAAGTAAATGCTTTTGCAGAAAAAAATAATATCCCGATCGTGGGTGAGATCCCGAGAAGTGACGAGATCATCCGATGGGAGGATCAGGGCAAAACGGTGATCGAGGGAGATGAGAATTCTGAGATCAGTGAGAAATTTTTTGCACTGGCCAGGAAGCTATTGGAAAGTGAAGAAACGGAGAAGGAGGATATATGAAGAAGGAAGCATATTTTGCAACTGCAGAAGAACTGGCCCGGGGCGGGCTGGAAGCGATCCCTCCGCAGATGATCTCCGGGAAGCATCTGATCTACAGCTCTCCGGCAACTCTGGCATTTAACTCTCCGGGAGCGGAGGGCTTTGGCGTAAAGCGGGCCGGGCTTGCAGTGCCGGATTCCATTATGCTGATCGTGGCACCGGGATGCTGCGGAAGAAATACTTCTCTTATCAGCTCCATGCCGGAGTACAATGATCGATTTTTTTATCTGATGATGGACGAGACGGATATTGTTACAGGCCGTCACCTGAAAAAGATCCCGAAAGCGGTAAAAGAGATCTGCGACTGCTGTGAGAAGAAGCCGTCTGTGGTGATGATCTGTATCACCTGTGTGGATGCACTTCTGGGAACGGATATGGAACGTGTCTGCCGGAAGGCAGAGGAAAAGGTGGATATTCCGGTGCGTCCCTGTTACATGTACGCACTGACACGTGAGGGCAGAAAGCCGCCTATGGTCCATGTGCGCCAGTCCTTATACTCCCTCCTTGAGCCACAGAAGAAAAAGGGAAATGTGGTCAATCTTCTGGGATTTTTTTCGCCGCTGGTTGATGACTGCGAGATGTATGAGCTGCTGCAGCAGGCAGGCGTAAAGACCATCCATGAGATCTCAAGATGTAAGGATTATGAAGAATATCAGACCATGTCACAGGCCAATTTTAATCTGGTGCTTCATCCGGAAGCAAGGTTTGCAGCGGAGGATTTTCATGACCGGCTGAAGATTCCTTTTATTGAGCTTCGGAGGCTCTACCAGACAGATAAGATCGAAAATCAGTATCGTGCCTTGGGACAGGTTCTTGGAGTCTCTTTTGATCAGGAAGTGTATAAAAAAGCAGCAGAAGAGGCTGTGGAGCGATTCCGGGAGGTCTGTCCGGATGCGTCCTTTGCAGTAGGGGAGTGCATGAATGGAGATCCCTTTGAGCTGGCCCTTGCCCTGGTGCGGTATGGTTTCCGGGTGCCGGAGATCTACGGAACTATCACAGCCGAGAATTTTGTATACATACGGCATCTTGCGGAATTGAGTCCGGATACAAAGGTTTTTTCCAATATGGAACCCACCATGCTGTATTACGATCCGTCCGGGAGCGGAGTGAACCTTACCATAGGAAAGGATGCAGGATATTATCACCGGGATCAGCCAAATGCCGTGTGGAATCAGGACCGGCAGCCCTATGGCTATGCAGGGGTACGCAGGCTGTTTGAGACACTGACAGAGAAAGTTTTGCAGAAGGGAGAAAAGGTATGAGAGGACTTCGGAAATATCTGACACCCTTTGCACCGGATCAGTCCGGAGCTGTGTCAGTGCTGTATGAGCTTGGCGGGATCATCGTGATCTGTGATGCAGGAGGATGTGCGGGAAATGTCTGCGGCTTTGATGAACCAAGATGGTTTGAACAGAAAAGCGCGGTATTCAGCGCAGGACTTCGGGATATGGATGCCATCCTGGGACGGGATGACCGCCTGGTTGCCAAGCTTGTGGATGTAGCAGAAAAGGTGGAGGCAGGCTTTGCAGCCATTATCGGAACACCGGTACCTGCTGTGATCGGAACGGATCATCAGGCACTGCGGCGGATGTGCGAGAAGAAAACAGATCTTCCGGTGCTTGCAGTAAATACCAACGGAATGGAGCTTTATGATGCGGGAGAGCGGAAGGCTTATCTGGAGCTTTTTAAAGCCTTTGCCCGGGAAAAGCAGCCTGTGGAGGCTGGTAAGACAGGAGTTCTCGGAATGACACCTCAGGATGTCAGTGACCTGAAAGCAGCAGACAAGATCCGTGAAAAATTCCGTACCAGAGGACAGAGAGCAGTCTGCTATGGAATGGGAGACGGGCTTGATGAGGTAAAAAAAGCCTCCTCTGCGGAAAAAAATATTGTGGTTTCTCCTGCGGCACTGGAATGTGCCAGATATCTGGAGAAAACCTTCGGAACACCTTATGAGGTGGGATATCCTCTGGCGGAAGAGCTGGTTCCTGATATGGATTATACAGGAAAAAAGATTCTCATCGTGCAGCAGCAGGTGATGGCCGGTTCCATAAGAGAGGAGCTACGGAAACGTGGTGCGGACGGAGAGCTCACCGTGGCAAGCTGGTTTTCCATGGAAAAAGATCTCCTGGAGGAGGGCGATGTGTCATTAAGGGATGAGGAAGATTACATGGAACTGGCAGAGAAGGGCGGATATGACGTGATCTTTGCAGATCCATGTATGAAGCGGATGACAAAGGCTTTTTCAGGAGTGTTTGTGGATACAGTGCATTTTGCAGTATCCGGAAAATGCAGGTAGACCATAAGGGCAGGACATAAAGTTACATGCATGCTGCAGCCGGATCAGTGGAAACAGCTGCAGGGAATGGAGAAACATATGGAGCGGGAAATTACGAAAATGATCCGTGTTTACGGGATCGTACAGGGAGTGGGATTTCGCCCTACGGTGAGTCGTCATGCTATGGCAAGAGGAATCCGTGGCAGTGTGTCCAATAAAGGACCCTATGTGGAGATTTTTGCTCAGGGTAAGCAGCAGGATGTGGATGCCTTTATCGCAGATATCGGGAATAAGCCACCGAAGCGTGCAGCTATCCTGAAGCTTCTTGAAGAACCGGTGGAGGAGCCGGAGAAATTTACACAGTTTGATATCATCGAAAGTGAGAAGACAAAGGGGGAAATCTTTGTCTCCCCGGATATCGCGATCTGCGATGAATGTAAGGCGGAGATGTTTGATCCGGAAAACAGGCGGTATCTGCATCCCTTTATCAACTGTACCTGCTGCGGTCCCAGACTGACGATCCTGGATTCCCTTCCTTATGACCGTGAACGGACCAGTATGAAGGAATTTCCTATGTGTCCCTCCTGTGCGGATGAGTACCATAACCCGGATACCAGACGCTATGATGCCCAGCCGGTGTGCTGTAATGACTGCGGCCCTGAGGTATACCTGGCGGGAAGAGAGGAACGGGGACGGGAGGCGATCACTTATACAAGGAAGATCATTGCTTCCGGCGGGATCGTGGCCATCAAAGGGATCGGTGGTTTTCACCTTTGCTGTGATGCTACCAGTGAGGAGGCTGTACAGCGGCTGCGGCAGCGGAAACAGCGTCCGGTGAAGCCTTTTGCAGTGATGGCACAGGATATGGAAGCTGTGAAGAAGATCTGTAAGGTCAGCGAGGAACAGGAGAAGATCCTTACCGGTCATCAGAAGCCGATCCTGCTGCTGGATAAGCTGCCGGGAGAAACGGGGCTTTGTGAGAGCATTGCCCCCGGGAATCCCAAGGTGGGTGTCATGCTTCCCTATGCACCGGTTCAGCTGCTTCTTTTTCATTACGATGATGGGATCCGGATGCCCGGGCTTCTGGTAATGACTAGCGGAAATACTTCCGGGGCGCCGATCTGCAGAGATGATGAGGAGGCGGCAGAGGAGCTTTCCCATCTCTGTGACTGCATTCTTTCCCACAACAGGAAGATACGTATCCGGGCCGACGATTCGGTGATGGATTTCTATAAGGGTGAACCCTATATGATCCGCCGTTCCCGCGGGTATGCGCCTCTTCCGTTTATGGTCTCCACACCCTGGAAGGGCCAGGTGATCGCAGCAGGTGGAGAACTTAAGAACACCTTCTGCATTGGTGTGGATAACCGTTTTTATCCTTCCCCTTATGTGGGAGATCTGGAGGATCTTCGAACGGTAAAAGCCCTGAAGGAAACGATCGGGCGGCTGGAAACACTTCTGGAGGTGCAGCCGGAGGTAGTGGTCTGTGATCTTCACCCTAAATATAATTCCACAGTGGTGGCAGAGGAGCTAGGGCTTCCAGTTCTGAGGGTGCAGCATCATTATGCACACATTTTATCCTGCATGGCAGAAAATGACTGCGAAGAAAAGGTGATAGGGGTTTCCTTTGACGGAACAGGCTATGGAACCGATGGAACCATCTGGGGCGGAGAGCTCCTGGTTGCAGACTGTCAGGGATTTACAAGGCTTGGAAGTATAGAACCCTTTGTCCAGGTTGGCGGAGATATTTCCGCAAAAGAAGGCTGGCGGATCGCTGTTTCCCTGATCTGGCAGAATACGGGAAATCTGGAAAAAACTCTGGACACTGTCCGGAAACTGGGACTTTGCACAGATCAGGAAGCAAAGGTACTGGTGACTATGGCACAGCGGAAGATCAATGCCGTGACTTCCACCAGTGCAGGAAGACTTTTTGACGGAGTCAGTGCGATCCTGGGGATCCGGAGAGCGTCTACCTTTGAGGGAGAAGCGTCCACAGCACTGGAATTTGCGGCGGAGGCCTGGAGAAAGCAGCGGGAGATGCAGAAGAAAAATCCGGAAGAAAATCTGAAGATACGGATGTCAGAAAAGGAAGACATTCCGGAAAGCACAGGCATCTCAGAAGCGTCTGAAGATGAACGAAAATTTATTTTAAATACAGGTGAGATCGTTGCATATCTGATCCGGGCAAGGCTTGCAGGAGAGGACCCCGGGAAGCTGGCTTATGGATTTCACCGGGCACTGGCAGATGAGATCCTTGCCGCCTGTGAGGAAGCAGAGAGACAGACCGGAATCCGGAAAGTGGCATTAAGCGGCGGTGTCTTTCAGAACCGGCTGCTTCTGGAGCTGGTAGATGACGGCCTTACGGAAATGGGGTTTAAAGTTCTGAAGCACAGCCTGATCCCGCCGAATGACGGAGGGATCGCACTGGGACAGGCGGTGTATGGGATGGCTTATGTGCAGCGGCACAGATAAATATAGACGAGATCATGCAGATACGGATCATAAATGTTTTATGATAACGCATGGAGCATACAGCAGAAATGCAGGATGGGAGGCACAGATATGTGTGTAGGATTATCAGCAAAAGTAGTAAAGATCAGTGACGGAACAGCAGTGGTGGATGCAGGCGGCGCAAAGAGAGAGGTTTCCGCTCAGCTCCTGGGAGACCTGGAGCCGGGGGATTATGTGATGGTGCATGCAGGTGTTGCCATTGCAAAGATCACCGATGATGACGAGGAAGAGACAGACCAGCTGATGGAGGAACTGCTGTGATGGAAGAGAGGAAAAAAACAGCAAGAGAGATCATAGAAGGATATCAGGGACCGCCGGTGCGGATCATGGAGGTCTGCGGAACACACACCCACGAGATCTTCCGTCTGGGGATCCGCAAGCTTCTGCCGCCGCAGGTGGAGCTGATCTCAGGACCGGGATGTCCGGTCTGTGTAACACCGGTAGGGTTTATTGACGAGGCCGTTTATCTTGCTCTGGAAAAACAGGTGACGATCTGCACCTTCGGTGATCTTGTCCGCGTACCGGGGACAAAGAAAAGCCTTGCAGATGCCAGGGCAGAAGGCGCCAGGATACGGATCGTCTATTCACCGGCAGATGCAGAAAAATATGCGAAAGAGCATCCAAAAGAGCAGGTGGTATTTCTTTCCGTTGGCTTTGAGACCACCACGCCTGCCGGCTGTCTTTCCGTGAAAAAGGCCGGAGAGGACGGACTTTCCAATTATTCGCTCCTTGTGGCAAACAAGACCATGCCCCAGGCTTATCAGGCATTAAAGGGCAGTGCGGATGTGTTCCTTTATCCTGGACATGTCAATGCGATCACAGGAACTGCGCTCTGCGAGCAGCTGGCAGAGGAAGGCATCAGTGGTGTGGTGGCAGGCTTTACAGCGAAGGAGCTGCTTACGGCACTGGCTGTTGCACTGGTACGTTTTCAGGAAGGAAAACCGTTCTTTGTGAATTGCTATCCCCGTGTGGTAAAAAGTGAGGGAAGCCCGGAGGCACAGAAGCTGATCGATGAACTGATGGAGCCCTGCGATTCTGAATGGCGCGGTCTGGGTGTGATCCCGGGGTCCGGGCTGGTGCTCCGGAAGGAGTGGGAAGCCTTTGATGCCAGAAAAAAATATGCAGTGCCGCCGATCCAGGGCAGGCCAAATCCGGCCTGTCGCTGTGGGGATGTGCTTCAGGGAAAATGCAGGCCATCAGATTGTAAGGTATTCGGAAAGGTCTGTACCCCGCAGCATCCGGTAGGTGCCTGTATGGTATCCAATGAAGGAGCATGTTCCGCATATTTTATGTACGGAAACTGATGTCCGCTTTAATGGACTGCGAAATATGATACATTACATATAGTACAAACGAAGGATCGTATCTGGAAGATCTGACAGGATGAAACCGATATGAAATTCCTTTGACCCAGCATAGAAAGAAGATAATATTATGGAAAATAAAACAGTGACCATGGCACACGGTGCCGGAGGCCGTCAGACCTCAGAACTGATCGATGAAGTATTCAAAGCGCATTTTGCAAACCCGGATCTCACAGCCGATGATGCGGCCGTGCTGGTTCCGCCTGCAGGAAAAATGGCAGTATCCACCGATGGATTTATTGTTTCCCCGGCATTTTTTCCGGGGGGAAATATCGGCAAGCTTTCCATCTGCGGAACCGTTAATGACCTTGCCTGTATGGGAGCAAAACCGATGTATCTTACCTGCGCTTTTGTCATTGAGGAGGGTTTTCCCATGGAGAAGCTGGAGGAGATTGCCGCAGCCATGGAAAAAACAGCAAAAGAAGCCGGAGTGCGTATTGTTTCCGGAGATACTAAGGTGGCAGGAAAAGGTCAGGTTGACGGTGTGTTTATCACAACAACCGGAATGGGTGAGATCCAGGAGGGCGTTCAGGTAGGCGGTGAGCTGGCAAAACCGGGAGATGCCATTATTGTAACCGGTGATGTGGGAAGACATGGATGCACCATCCTTCTGGCAAGAGAGGATTTCGGCATTGACGCAGATGTGACAAGTGACTGCGCACCGCTGTGGGGAGCTGTAAAAGATGTACTGGATGCTACCCATAACATTCATGTGATCCGTGATGCCACAAGAGGTGGTGTCGGAACGGTTCTTTACGAGATCGCAGGACAGAGTAACGTAGGGATCCGCCTGGATGCAGCAGCTGTTCCGGTAGCTCCGGAGGTAAAGGGTGTCTGCGGCATGCTTGGCCTGGAGCCGCTTTATCTGGCCTGTGAGGGACGAATGGTGATCATGGCGCCAAAGGAAGAGGCAGGAAGGATCGTGGAAGCACTGCGTAAATGTCCTTATTCCAGGGACGCAGCCATTATCGGTGAAGTTACGGAAGACCAGCCAGGAAAGGTTGTCATGACTACGGAGATCGGAACGCAGGCACTTCTTCCGCAGCCGGGAGGAGAGCTTCTGCCGAGGATCTGCTGATAATATCGGAAAGGAGAGTCAGATCTTATGGAGACAAGAGTGGCATTGATCTCGATCATTGTGGAAAACAATGACGTGATCGATGATATCAACCGTTTTCTTCATGAAGCGGGAAAATATATTATCGGGAGAATGGGGATCCCTTACCGGGAAAAAGGCATCAATATCATCAGTATTGCCATTGATGCACCACAGGATGTGATCAGCTCCTTATCCGGAAAGATCGGCCACCTCAGTGGAGTTTCCGCCAAAACGGCATATTCCAATGTGATCACAAAAGCGGAGGACAGAAAATGATAAAAGTTGCGGTATACGGAAAGGGCGGCATCGGAAAATCTACTACGGTTTCCAATGTGGCAGCTGCCCTTGCGGAAAAGGGAATGAAAGTGATGCAGATCGGCTGTGATCCCAAGGCAGATTCCACGATCCTTCTCAGGCATGGAAAAAAAGTTCCCACTGTGCTGGAGCTGTATAACGAAAAACGCCAGGAGCTGAAGCTTACGGATATGGTGCAGATCGGATATGGGGGTGTAGTCTGTGTGGAAGCCGGCGGTCCTGCACCTGGGCTTGGATGTGCGGGAAGAGGTATCATTACCGCTCTTGAGAAGCTTAAGGAAAACGGAGCCTATGAGACCTATAAACCGGACATTGTTTTTTATGACGTACTGGGAGATGTTGTCTGCGGTGGATTTTCCATGCCTATGCGAAAGGGGTATGCAGATAAGGTATTTATCATCACCTCCGGAGAAAACATGGCCATCCATGCAGGGGCAAATATTGCCATGGCAGTGGATAATTTCAGAAACAGAGGATATGCATCTCTTGGCGGCGTGATTCTGAACCGGCGGAACGTGCCGGGAGAGGAAGAAAAAGTCCGGGAGCTGGCAGAGGATTTTCATACGCGGGTAGTGGGAACGCTTTCCAGAAGTGAGCTGGTCCTGGAAGCAGAGAATCGAGGAAAAACTCTTCTGGAAGCTTATCCGGATTGTGAGATGGCAGAGGAGTACCGGACACTGGCCGAGCAGATCCTGAATGCATGCAGGGAGGAAGGCTCATGTTAAAAAGAGTTGGTAACAGAGAGCTTTCGGGAAAAACAGAAATATTTATAAAGGAAGCCTCTTTTCCGGTTCCCTTTCAGCCGGGGCTGGAATTTAATTCACCAGTCCATGGAAACTGGAATATCGTACATACGGGAATGCTGGTTCCGGAAGCAAGGCAGATCTACGTCTGTGCGGATAACTGCATGCGTGGCGTTGTGCTGACTGCCGCAGAGATGAATGCGGCAGACCGTTTTTCTTTTGTGATCGTGGAGGAAAAGGATCTTCTGGGCGGAAATCTGGAGGATGTGACCATTGAAGGAGTGACGGACATTCTGAACCGGCTGGATGAGAAGCCAAAGGCAGTATTGCTTTTTACCGTGTGTCTTCATCATTTTCTGGGAAGTGATCTGGACCGCATCTACGGCGAACTGGAAGAAAGATTTCCGGAGATCTTTTTTATGCGATGCTTTATGGATCCTGTCATGCAGAAAACAGGTCCGACTCCGGATCAGAAGCTGCGCCGTGCCATGTATGATGCAGTACCGGAGAGGAAAGCTGATCCGGAATGTGTTACAGTCCTGGGCAGTGATTTTGTGTTGGATGAGAGTGCAGATATCTGCCGGATCCTGAAAAAGAACGGAATCCGTCTCCGGGAAGCACCGGCCTGTAAGACCTGGGAGGATTATCAGAGCCTGGGAGAGGGAAGCCTGATCCTTAACTGTTATCCGGCAGGAAAATTCGGAGTACAGCAGCAGGCGGAGAGACTTGGAAGGCCGTTTTTATACCTGCCCGGAAGCTTTGACTATGAGGAGATAGAGACGCAGGAAAAGTATTTGCTGGAGCTGCTGGATCAGCAAAGTGGCGGTAAAAATGGCCTGGATATCGAAACGGAGATCCGAAAATGCGAGGAAGCTCTTTTCCATGCACACCAGATCATCGGTGACACTCCCGTAGCTGTGGATTATCTTTTTCATCCAAGACCTCTGGGACTTGCAAAGCTTCTCCTTACGCATGGATTTCAGGTACAGTCCGTTTTTCTGGATAGTATCAGCCCGGAAGAAAAAGAAGTATTTTTCTGGCTGAAGGAGAATTATCCGGAACTCAGGCTGATTTCGACTGTTCGCCCGGAGATGAGAGTGCGGCCACGGCAGCATTCCGGAAAAATCCTTGCCGTCGGACAAAAAGCAGCCTGGTTTACCGGAAGTCGGAATTTTGTCAATATGGTACAGGGTGGCGGGCTCTGGGGCTTTGAAGGGATCAGACGTACTGCACAGCTGATGCTGGAGGCATTTAATGAGGAAAAAGCTCCGGAGGATCTGATCGTTCGAAAGGGATGGGGGTGCGAAAGCTGCATATGAGACAGGCATATCGGATCATACCGATCTACACGGCAGACGTGTCCGGCGTCTGCTCTGCATTGTATGAGCTTGGAGGAATGACAGTGATGCATGATCCCTCCGGCTGTAATTCTACCTATAATACCCATGATGAGATCCGGTGGTACGATCAGGACAGTCTGATCTTTATCTCAGGTCTTACGGATATCGATGCCATTATGGGAAATGATGAGAAATTTCTTCAGGATATCGAAGAGGCGGCAAAGGAGCTGAAACCGAAATTTATTGCACTTGCAAGCTCTCCGATCCCTTTTATGAATGGAACGGATTTTCCGGGACTGGCCCGTGCACTTACGGCAAGAATCGGAATCCCGGCATTTTCGGTTCCGACCAGCGGCATGCATGACTATGTATACGGAGCAGGGCTGGCGCTGGCAGAGATCGCCGGACATTTTACAGGAGCTGCAGAGAAAACCGGAAGGTGTTCAGAAGCACCCACAGGATCTGCTGAAAGATCTACAGAGAAGAGAAGCCGGAAATTAAATATTCTTGGAGCAACCCCCCTTGATCTTGGCCCGCAGTCTGCAGTAGATGCCATGAAAAAACGTCTGAAAAACTATGGCTGGGAGATACTTTCCACCTGGGCTATGGGGGATACGCTGGAAGCTTTGTCCTGTGCCGGTGAAGCAGCGGTAAACCTTGTGGTATCCTCTGTGGGAATCCCGGCGGCCAATGTGCTGAAAGAAAAATTCGGTACGCCATTTCTCGTGGGGACTCCTGTGGAAGGCTATGAGGGGCAGATTTCAGATGCACTTGAGCGGATCGCGGATAGATCCTGTGGAGAGTGGGTAAATAAAAAGGATGACTCCGCAGAGGAAAGCGGAGGGCAGATCTTAGGGAAACAGGAGGAACTGTGGAAAGTAACTCCGGAGCAGGTAATCTATTTTCAGGGAAGGAACAGTCTGTCAGCAGTATCTGACCCTTCAGGAGAAAGCAGGGAAATGCCCGACAAAGATGAGGTATTTTTTTCCGTACCGGACATTACCATCATCGGAGAACCGGTTACCATGGGCTCCCTGGCAGCAGTCATAGAGCAGAAATACGGAAAAAAGGTTCAGCTACTCTGTCCGCTGGAGATCACAGAGGGACTTTTGCGCAAGGGAGATGAAGCCATCTGTGGCGAGGAAGCCATGGAAGAAAAGCTGAAAACAGCCAGGATTATTGTGGCAGACCCACTCTATCGTCCAATCTGTCCGGAAACAGCCATTTTTTATGAGATGCCGCATATTGCGTTTTCCGGAAGGATATATCTCAGAAAATATTTTCCGGAATAAAGAGCGTTTCGTGATCATGTATATAAATATTATGCGGATGAGAAAACAGGGCAGCAGTGTGTATAATTGCAGGAAAATCACATAAACTAAATTATAAGAAACCGTAAAGGCGTTGCAGAAATATGCAGCGCCTTTTTCCGGCAGTAATATCGGAAATGGAGCATATATGGAGGGATTTTTATGTGGGGATTTCTGTCAGCACTGATCTCAGGTGCACTGATGAGTATTCAAGGGGTATTTAACACAAATGTAACAAAACAGACCAGTCTGTGGGTTTCAACCGGCTGGGTACAGTTTTCTGCATTTCTGGTCTGTGTGGCAGCATGGTTTTTTACAGGCAGGGAAAGTATCGGCATGCTGTGGCAGGTAGAGGATAAATATAATTTACTCGGAGGAGTGATCGGTGCATTTATCACTATCACAGTGATCCGGAGTATGGGAAGTCTGGGGCCTGCGCGGGCGGTTATGCTTATTGTCATTTCTCAGCTTGCGGTGGCTTATCTTATAGAATTGCTGGGGATTTTCGGTGTGGAAAGAGCAGATTTTCAGTGGAGAAAGCTGTTGGGAATGCTGATCTGTATTGCAGGTGTGGTTATTTTCAAATGGAAATAGAAATAAAAGTATTGTAATATTTGTAATACTTCGTTAAAATAAGGTATGGTTTTGCATGAGTAACGGGGCACCTGCCGCCACATCGGCGGAAAGGAGTGAACCGCCTACCTATGAAAATAAGATCACATATCAGAAGTGTTCGGCTTGTTTTTTCCATATTTTTGTTACTGATCCTGGCAGGGCTGACAGGCTGTAAGGATGACGGAACAGAATTTCTGGAGAAAGAACTGGTGCAGGAAGAAAGTACGGAAGCATCCGGAATGGATGCAGAGCAGGAAGAACCGAAGGATACGGAAAGTGAAGTATCCGGGAAGGCATCCGCAGGGGCTGCGGCAGATATATCACAGAAGAAACAGAATGAGTCTGCGGAGGAACCGGCTCCGGAGGTTGAAAAACAGCTGCCGGAGATCTCAGACACCCCTCAGACCATTTATGTAGATATATGTGGAGCAGTGACCAGCCCGGGAGTCTATGAGCTTCCATATGGCAGCCGTGTTTTTCAGGCTATCGAGCAGGCCGGAGGATATCTTCCGGAAGCTGCGGAAAGCTATCTCAACCGTGCTAAGGGACTTTCCGATGGACAGCAGGTTTATGTGCCTACCCAGGCGGAGGTGGACAGCCAGCGGATCGCAGCTACCCAGGATGGATCGGAAGTCACAGCAGAAAACAGTACCGAAACGGCGAGCGGACAGAAATCCGCCGGAGAGGATTCCGGTGAAGCCGAGACTGCATCTTCCACAGAGCAGAAGATCAATCTGAACACCGCTGATGTATCCCAGCTTACTACTCTCACAGGTGTAGGGGAGTCCAAGGCCCTGGCGATCATCGCTTACAGGGAAGAGAACGGTCCCTTTACTTCAGCAGAGGATATCATGAATGTACCAGGTATCAAAGAAGGAACCTATGAGAAGATAAAGGATAAAATAGCAATAAAGTAAGGAGCGCTAAATGAGCAGGAAAGTATTGGTAGTAGATGATGAGAAACTGATTGTCAAGGGACTTCGCTTCAGTCTGGAGCAGGACGGAATGGAAGTGGACTGTGCCTATGACGGAGAGGAAGCACTGGAAAAAGCAAAAGCAGGAGAGTACGATATCATCCTTCTTGACCTGATGCTTCCAAAAATGGACGGTCTTGAGGTATGCCAGCAGATCCGTGAATTTTCCAATGTTCCGATCATCATGCTTACAGCAAAAGGAGAAGATATGGATAAGATCCTGGGTCTGGAATACGGAGCTGATGATTATGTCACCAAGCCTTTCAACATCCTGGAAGTCAAAGCCCGCATCAAGGCGATCATCCGCCGTGCAGGCAGCAAACAGGACAAGCAGGAGAAGGCCAAGACTGTGGAAGTCGGAGAACTGAAGCTGGACTGCGAAGGACGCCGCGTATTTATCTCCGGAAAAGAGATCAACCTCACAGCCAAGGAATTTGATGTGCTGGAACTGCTGGTATTCAATCCGAACAAGGTATACAGCAGAGAAAATCTTCTGAATATCGTATGGGGCTATGAATATCCGGGAGATGTCCGTACCGTAGATGTACATATCCGCCGCCTGAGAGAAAAGATCGAGGCCAATCCCAGTGAGCCGAAATATGTACACACCAAATGGGGTGTGGGCTACTATTTCCAGGCATAACCTGTGAAGTTCAAAAAGAACGGCAAATTTTTCAAAAGTCTCCGCTTTCGTATTCTGATCATCCTGATCATACTGGGAATCGTACCGAGTGTCATCGTAACGGAAATGGTCATTGCCAACTATGAAGATCGTGCCATTGCCAACCGTGTGCAGAGCATGGAGAACATCTGTGACATCATGTGCGACCTGCTGATCAAGGAGAATTATCTGAATGACACCAGCTCTCAGACGGTGAACAGCAAGCTGGAATTACTGTCCAACAGCTATGGTGGCAGGATTCTCATTGTAGACAGGGATTTCAGGATCATCAAGGATACCTATGGCGTGGATGAGGGCAGGACTCTGGTTTCCCAGAAAGTATTGAACTGTTTTAAAGGAGAAGATGCCTACCAATATGATTCTGACAGCCAGAAGCTGATCTTGGCAGTTCCGGTAAAAAGTCCGGATGTAAAACAGGTGCAGGGTGCCATGATGATCATGGCATCTTCCAGTGAGGTGACAGCAACCATCCATGAACTGGAGCAGAAAGGGATTCTGATTATCGGTATCATTGTAGTGCTGGCCATTTTTCTGGGGTATATTCTTTCCACGATCCTGGTGAAGCCATTTGCCAGGGTAACGAAAGCAATCGAGGACCTTACAGACGGATATCAGAATGAGGAGATCTCGGTACCGGATTATACAGAGACAGCTTTGATCACAGATGCATTTAACAAGATGCTTTCCAGAATGAAGACGTTGGATGAATCCAGACAGGAGTTTGTATCCAATGTGTCTCATGAGCTGAAGACACCTATGACTTCAATGAAGGTTCTGGCGGATTCGCTGGTAGGACAGCAGGGGGTTCCGGAGGAACTGTATCAGGAATTTCTTTCTGATATCACAGAAGAGATTGACAGAGAGAACAAGATTATCACCGATCTGCTCTCCCTGGTAAAAATGGACAAAAAAGCAGCAGATATGAATATCCGTAATATGAATATCAATGAGCTGCTGGAGAATATCCTGAAGCGTCTCCGTCCTATTGCAGATCAGAGAAGGATTGACCTGATTCTGGATTCGTTCCGACCGGTAACCGCAGATGTGGATGAGGTGAAATTTACCCTTGCCATCAGTAACCTGGTCGAAAATGGTATCAAATACAATGTAGATGAGGGATGGGTCCGCGTAACACTGGATGCGGATCATAAGGATTTCTATGTGACGGTTGCAGATTCCGGCCTGGGAATACCGGAAGATTCCATTGAACGGATCTTTGAGCGTTTTTATCGTGTGGATAAATCCCATTCCAGAGAGATCGGCGGAACCGGTCTTGGACTTGCTATTACAAGAAGTTCTATAGCCATGCATCATGGGATCATCAAGGTATCCAGCAAAGAGGGCGAGGGAACCACATTTACCGTGAAGATCCCGCTGTCCTATATCCCGTCCTAGGAGGTACAGCATGAAAAAAACGATTTTGATCATCTGTGTGGCCGCTGCCTGCATCCTTTTTGGTCTGGTTGCTTTCATAGGTTTGTCGGGAAGAAATAAAAACGAAGAACAGCAGTATAGATTTTATTATATCAACAGCGATGAAACGAGACTGAAAGAAGAAAAATATACTCCGGAGAAGGAAACAACAGAAGTGATGCTGCGCAATTTTTCCGAGAGTCTGAATAACCGTGAGACCCGGGAAGACGGAATCTCACTTTTTCCGGATGGGGTAAAGATTTCTTCTTATTCTATACAGGATGGAGTCCTGAACGTAGAATTCAATGAGGCCTATGATAAAATGTCACGTACCAGAGAACTTCTGGTGCGGGCAGGTATAGTGAAGATCTTTTTACAGGTTCCAGGAGTAGATTCTGTGGAGATCTATGTGGGTAAAAAGCCGCTGACAGATACCAGGGGTGAAGAAGTGGGAGCCATGAACAACGACACCTTTGTGGAGTTTTCCGGGTCCGATGGGGATGTGTACAGCTATGACACCTTTACTCTGTATTTCACAAATAAAAACGGAGATAAACTGGTAGCGGAACAGAGAAGTGTCCGCTACAGACGAAATCTTCCGAAAGCTACGGTGGTTTTGGAGCAGCTTGCAAGAGGTCCGCTGGAAAAAGGACATTATCCTACAATACCGGAGAATTCAGAGGTACTTTCCCTGACGAGAGCAAACGGAATCTGCTATGTGGATTATAATTCCGTATTTCAGGATTATGCGCTGGATGTTTCGGAACAGGTTGCCGTGTATTCGGTGGTAAATACGCTGATCGCGGCAACGGATGTGGACAAAGTTGAGATTTCCATCGAAGGAAACAAGGAAGTGACCTTTGGCCAGAATATGCAGCTTTATAAGTTCTATGAATGGAACGACAGCCTGCTGGCACACACAAAGGCTAAAAAAGAACAGAAAAAATAAAACATTTCAAAATATCAGAAAACGGGAGAACATTTATGGCGAAAAGGCCGATGTGTCTTTTGTGTTTTCTTATGGTGCTGAGTCTTGGCGCACTGGAGCTTATGGGGATTCCTCTGATCAGGGGGAATCCCCTTCCGTTAAATGTGCAGGACCAGATCAAAGCGCACCCTGGTTCCATGATCTGCGGGGAGGTGGAACAGTATGAAAACACAGAATTTTCCCAGTCTGTTTATCTGAAAAAAACATATCTTATCCATCAGTCAAAAAAATTTCCAATTGAAAATGTAAGAATATTTCTCAAAAAAGAAGAAGATCTGAAACCGGGAATGCGGATCCTGGTCAAGGGAACGCTGAAAAGAGTGGAAGGTCCTGCGAATCCGGGGGGCTTTGACAGCCAACACTTTTATGCCTGTCGTCATATTTATTATTTTATGAAGAACGCTGTGCTCCAAAAGAAAACAGCAGTGTATTCCGGCTACAGGCAGCTCCTTTTGGAGATAAAAGAAAGCTGCAGACAGATTCTGAAGGAAGCTGCAGGAAAAGATGCGCCTGTTTTTTGTGCCATGACGCTTGGAGACAAACAGGAACTGGATCCGGAAACACAGATGCGCTATCAGCTGGCCGGAATCATACATATCCTTGCCATCAGCGGACTTCATATCAGTATTCTGGGAATGGGGCTTTACAACCTTCTAAAGAAGATGGGACTGGGAATCTGGCCTGCCGGGATTTTTTCTCTGGGAGTGATGCTGCAGTATGGAATCATGACCGGAGGGAGTGTTTCCACCATGCGTGCAGTAACTATGTTTTTGATCGCCATGGGAGCCAGAATCACCGGACGGATCTATGATATGATGAGTGCTCTTTCCGTAACTGCCATGATGATCCTTGTGGAATCTCCGGCCTATCTCCTGGACAGCGGATTTCTTCTGTCCTTTGGCTGTGTTCTGGGAATGGGGCTCGCTGCGGAAAAGATCTGTGCCCTTGCAGGAGCGGAGAAAAAATGGACAAAGGCACTGGTAAGTCCTATAGCTCTTCAGCTTGTGACTCTGCCGGTGATGCTGAAGTTTTTCGGAGAAGTCTCTATTGCCGGATTTATCCTGAATCTGTTGGTGCTTCCAAGTGTGGGGGTAGTGCTGACAGGAGGAATGGCGGCGCTGCTGCTGGGAATTCTCAGTATTCCTGCGGCAAAACTGGTAATCCTGCCGGCAAGGGTACTGCTGCTTTTTTATGAATATCTCTGCAGTCTGGCAGGAAAATCAGGATGGAGTACCTGGATCGGAGGGGAGCCGGAAATATGGCAGATCCTGGTATATTATGGCTTTTTGATCATAGTCCTGTTTATGGGACAGTATATAAAAGAACAGCTCCGGAAGAAAAAAGCAGTCAGTGAGGAAACGGAGCTAGCAGAGGAGCAGGCGGAAGCAGGTTGCCGGAAGCTATATGCTATCCGGATAACAGCCGGTATTTTTCTGGCAGTCGGAATCCTGATACTGGGATATCATCCAGCAGGAAGCCTGAAGGTGATCTGCCTGGATGTAGGACAAGGTGACGGTATTCTTGTGGAGACCCCGGAGGATCACCATTTTCTGATCGACGGAGGAAGCAGCAGCCAGTCGGAGCTTGGAAGATACTGCCTTTTGCCGGCATTGAAAAGTCAGGGGATTTCCTGGCTGGATGGGATTTTTATTTCCCATACAGATCAGGATCACATCAACGGTGTGAAGGAGCTTCTGGAATATATGGGAAAAGGTCTTACAACCATCCGGGCCGGATATCTGATCCTGCCTGCCTGGGCGGAAAGACCAGATGCATGGAGGGAGCTTGCAGAGGCAGCAAAAACAGCCGGAGTTAAGGTCGTGACAGCAGGAAAAGGGGATGAATTGCCTTGCGGCAAAGTATCTTTTTCTGTTCTGTGGCCGGAGAAAAATGCCACAGGAAAAGATGTGAATGAGGAAGCTATGGTGATGGAATTGTCTTTTGGAGATTTTCAGATGCTTTTTACCGGAGATATCGGTGCAGATACAGAGAAAAAGCTTCTGGTAGCCGGGGGGCTTGAGGATGTTGACTGTCTGAAGGTGGGACATCACGGTTCCCGTTATTCTACCACAGAAGCATTTCTTGAGAAAATAAAGCCGGAAGTGGCGATCATTTCCTGTTCTTCTACCAACACCTACGGACATCCGTCACCGGAAACCGTAGAGCGGCTTAAAGCGGCCGGAAGTCAGGTGGAATACACCATGAAAAACGGTGCTATTACCGTGGAAACAGATGGAAAAAAGCTTAAGATCGGAAGGTTCCGGAAGGATTGAGTTTTTTTTCCAAAATCGAAAAAAACGATGACTTTTGAACACGTTTGTTGTAAAATAGACAGGGTTTGTGCAAAAACAAAATACTGAAAATGTGCAATACAAGATAAGGAGTTTTTATTTATGAAATATGACGTACTGATCGTAGGAGCAGGTCCCGGTGGAATCTTTGCGGCCTATGAACTGATGAATAATGATCCGGAGAAAAAGATTGCGGTTTTTGAAGCTGGTCATCCTCTGGAAAAAAGAAAATGTCCCATCGACGGAAAGAAAGTAAAATCCTGTATCCATTGCAAAACCTGTGCGATCATGAAGGGATTTGGCGGTGCAGGCGCTTTCTCCGACGGGAAATATAATATCACCAATCAGTTTGGCGGAACTCTGTACCAGCATATCGGCAAGGATACAGCCACAGAGCTGATGGAATATGTAGATAAACTGAACCTGATGCATGGCGGTGAGGGAACCAAACTTTATTCTACCACAAACAGCGAGATTCGTAAGCTCTGCCTTCAGAACGGCCTGCATCTTCTGGATGCATCAGTCCGCCATCTGGGAACAGATATCAACTATGTGGTACTTCAGAACCTCTATGAAAAAATGAAAGACCATGTGGACTTCTATTTTGACGCATCTGTTGACAAAGTAGAAAAAACTGAAGACGGTTATGCAGTTTTTGTAGGAGATGAGCGTTACGAGGGAACTTACTGTATCATCTCCGCAGGACGAAGCGGAAGTAAATGGATGGAGACGGTATGTACAGAGCTTAAGATCCCGACTCTTTCCAACCGTGTGGACATTGGAGTCCGTGTGGAGCTTCCGGCGGAGGTTTTCAGCCGTCTGACAGATGAGCTTTATGAGAGCAAGATCGTTTACAGAACTGAGAAGTTTGAGGATATGGTTCGTACCTTCTGCATGAACCCGCGAGGTGTTGTCGTGAATGAAAATACCAACGGTATTATCACAGTAAACGGTCACAGCTACGAAGATCCGGCAAAGCATACCAACAATACAAACTTTGCCCTTCTGGTATCCAAGCATTTCTCAGAGCCGTTCCATGACAGCAACGGATACGGTGAGAGCATTGCAAGACTTTCCAATATGCTTGGCGGTGGTGTTATGGTACAGCGGTTCGGAGATCTGATTCGCGGAAGACGAAGCACAAAAGCCCGTATTGAGGAAAGCTTCGTAACACCTACACTTTCTGCGACACCGGGAGATTTAAGCCTTGTTATGCCGAAACGTATCCTGGATGGCATCATCGAGATGATCTATGCCCTGGATAAGATCGCACCGGGAACCGCGGATGACGATACTTTGCTTTATGGCGTGGAGGTTAAATTCTACAACATGGAGGTTGAGATCGACGAAAATCTGGAAACTTGCCACAAGGGTCTCTTTGTTATCGGAGACTGCAGCGGCGTGACACACTCTCTTTCCCATGCATCTGCCAGCGGAATCTACGTAGCCAGATACCTGGAGCAGGAGTATTTTAACAGATAAACTGCAGAGCAGTTTATCTGTTATGAGCAAGTAGCGAATATTTGGTGTAAGACAGTCCTTTTCTGATATCAGGGTGATGACAGAAAGGGGCTGTTTTTTATGCAGGATGTGCATGAAGATTGGAGAAAGTATTCTGATAATAACTGACAGATACAGGGAGAAAACCGGTTACTGTTCACTGGTAATATTTCGCGAGGTGTTTTTTTGTGAGCGAAGATCACAGAAAACCGTGAATCGTCTGACATCAATCTTGACAAATTTATGAGTTTGTGGTAAAAGTTAGATAACCAGGTAAAAGAAAATATGTGCAAATGTTATAATGATAAGGTTGCATCCAGTCGGATGTGCAAAAGAGAATCCGGTGAGAATCCGGAACGATACCGTCACTGTGAAAGGGGAGCTGCTTTTATAACCACTGGGAGACCGGGAAGGGAAAGCAGTGTGGAACCAAGTCAGGAGAACTGCCTTATTGTGAGATCCAGGGATTCGCGGTTTACGAATCGGTATTCTCCATAACAATACAGAACTTCTTTTTATGTATTTGTATTGCGCAGAGAATCATGTGTGAGCAGGCGGCCGCAGAGAGCTGCTGTTTTTTTGTACATATCAGTATTCTGGAAATACATGAAAAGAGGACAATGAGAAATGAAAAGAAAAACAATGTTAGCTCTGATGCTCGCAGTTTCCATGACATGCTCTATGGGTGCGGCTACAACAGCAATGGCAGCAGAGGATTCTGCTACAGAAGAGAACGCTGAGGCAGCTGATACCACAGAGGCTTCTGATGCAGATCAGGAAGCAGCAGATAATGTAGCAGCTCTGATCGACAAGATCTATGTACAGGAAAGAAACGACACAACAGATGAGGACTGCAAGGCAGCCAAAGAAGCATGGGATGCTCTGACAGATGCTCAGAAAGAGCTGGTAGAGGGTGAGAATGCAGATCCGGATTATTTCGGACGTGACACAGGAGATGCTTCCAAGGACGATCCGCGTAACCAGGATGAGATCGGTGAGAATGAACTTCTTGTTGTAAGCTTTGGTACTTCCTTCAATGACAGCCGTGCAGAGGATGTCAAGGGAATCGAGGATGCTCTTGCAGAAGCTTATCCGGACTGGTCTGTAAGAAGAGCATTTACAGCACAGATCATCATCAACCATGTAGAGGCAAGAGATAATGAAGTGATCGATAACATGCAGCAGGCTCTTGACCGTGCAGTAGAGAATGGTGTTAAGAATCTGGTTGTACAGCCTACCCATCTGATGCATGGTGCTGAGTACGATGAGATGACAGAAGCAATCAATGGCTATAAAGATAAATTCGAGTCTGTAGCTATCGCAGAGCCAATGCTCGGTGAGGTTGGAGACGATGCAACTGTGATCAATGATGACAAGAAAGCCGTTGCTCAGGCGATCACAGATACGGCTTGCAAAGAGGCCGGATTTGACAGCATGGATGCAGCAGCTGAGGCTGGCACAGCATTCGTATTCATGGGACATGGAACATCCCATACAGCTAATATTACATACGATCAGATGCAGACACAGATGGAAAATCTTGGATTGAAGAACGCATTCATCGGTACTGTAGAGGGTAAGCCGGAAGATACAGCCTGCGACAAGGTTATCGAGAAGGTAAAAGAAGCAGGATACAAGAACGTTGTTCTTCGTCCGCTGATGGTTGTTGCCGGAGACCATGCAAATAACGATATGGCCGGTGATGATGAGGATTCCTGGAAGAGCCAGTTTGTAGCATCCGGAAACTTCGATAAGGTTGACTGCCAGATCGAGGGTCTTGGAAGAATCGAAGCCGTTGAGAAGCTTTATGTAGAGCATACAAAGGCAGCCATCGATTCTCTGGGAAGCACTGAGGAGTCCGCAGATTCTGATGCAGCAGCAGATACAGAGGCTGATTCTGCTGAGGAGTCCGCAGAATAATAAATATAAAAATATCTGAGTGAGTTCAGATACCTATAAGAAATCAATGTAACTGCCCGGAAAGATCAGGAAGACTGTTTTCCGGGCAGATTGCTGTATCTATGGAAGGGAGAAGATTATCATGAAAAAACGCTATGTAAACTTAATTCTTGCAATGGCAAGTGCATCAGTCCTGGTGCTGGGCTCTGTGCCTGCGATGGCAAAAACAGATGAAACAAAAACAGAGTCCGGTGAGGAAGCAGAAGCTTCCGAAGAAAAGGATACAGATGCAGCCAAAGCAGATACCCTGGAAGATGGCGTTTATACAGCAGAGTTTGAGACAGACAGCAGCATGTTTCATGTAAATGAGGCCAATGACAAAAAAGGAGAGCTCACGGTCAAAGATGGTAAAATGACCATCCACGTAAGTCTGGTTTCCAAGAAGATCGTTAACCTGTTTGCGGGAACTGCCGAGGATGCCCAGAAGGACGGAGCAGAGATCATTGAGCCGACCACAGATACAGTGAAGTACAGCGATGGTTATACAGAGGAGGTTTACGGATTTGATATCCCGGTACCGGCCATTGGTGAGGAATTTAACGTGGCGATCCTGGGAGAAAAAGGCAAATGGTACGACCATAAAGTCAGCGTAAAGGATCCTGTAAAAACAGAGGATACTGCTGAAAAAACAGAGGACGATACAGAAAAAAAAGGAGCTGCCTCTGACAAAAAGACAGCAGAAAAGTCAGATGAGTCCAAAGATGGAAAAACCTCTGACGACAAGAAATCCGAAGGGAAAAAGCCGGAGGATCTGAAACTGGAGGATGGAACCTATGAGACTGATGTAACCCTTACAGGCGGATCAGGAAGAGCATCCGTAGAATCTCCGGCCAAAGTAGAGATCAAGGACAAAGAAGCTACGGCAACCATCATCTGGAGCAGTCCGAATTATGATTATATGATCGTGGACGGCGAAAAATATGAGCCGGTGAATAAAGACGGAAACTCCACATTTGAGATCCCGGTCACTGTCTTTGATGCAGAAATGGAAGTGACTGCAGATACTGTAGCCATGAGTACGCCTCACGAGATTGAGTATACTCTGAATTTTGATTCTTCAAGTATGAAAAAGGAAGAAAAATGAAAAAAATAATTTCATACATATTTCTGACGCTGACCCTGATCCTGGGGTGTGCTTTTGCAGTGCAGGCAGCAGAGACAGAACATAAGCCTGCGGATATTCCAGGCCTTACCTTTGACCACAGTATGGATCTTTCCTACGCAAAGGAATTTAATGTGGATTACTACAACGATGGCTATGCGCTGCTCACCATTGATCAGGAAGGACAGTTTCTTGTAGTTCCCGAAGGAAAGAAAGCACCGGAGGGGCTGGATCCTGACATTGCGGTTCTGCAGCAGCCCATAAACAATATCTATCTGGTAGCAACCTCGGCCATGGATCTTTTCCGTGCTATCGACGGGATTGACAGCATCAAGCTTTCCGGAACCAAGGAAGACGGATGGTATATCCAGGAAGCAAAGGACGCCATGGAACAGAAAAAGATGATCTATGCCGGCAAGTACAGTGCTCCGGATTACGAGCTGATCCTGAACGAGGGCTGTGACCTTGCCATTGAATCCACCATGATCCATCACAATCCGGAGGTACAGGAGAAGCTGGAGCAGTTCGGGATCCCTGTAATGGTAGAGCGTTCCAGCTATGAGAGTCATCCTCTTGGAAGGACCGAGTGGATGAAGCTTTACGCAGTTCTTCTGGGAAAAGAAGATGTAGCAGAAAAGGTTTTCAAAGAGCAGACGGACAAGCTGGATAAGGTTCTCACCGCAGATAAAACAGACAAGACCGTGGCGTTCTTTTATATCAACTCTGTAGGTGCGGTAAATATAAGAAAAAGCGGCGACTATGTTTCGGAAATGATCTCCCTCGCAGGAGGAAATTATGTTCCGGAGGATACGGGAGTAAATGACAATGCTCTTTCTACCATGAATATGCAGATGGAAGAGTTTTATGCCAAGGCGAAGGATGCAGACTATGTCATCTACAACAGTACGATCGACGGGGAACTTAAGACCATTGATGAGCTTCTTTCCAAAAGTAAGCTTCTTGCAGATTTCAAGGCAGTGAAGAACGGAAATGTCTGGTGCACAGGCAAAAATCTTTTCCAGGAAACCACCGGACTTGGAACCATGATCGAGGATATCCACACCATGCTGACTACAGATGATGATTCTCTGGATGAGCTGACCTATATGCATAAACTGAAATAAATTCCAGTGTTCGCTTTAACTCCTTTGCCGGTTTCCACCTGTGAGCAGGAAACGAAAGGATATGATAACAAAACAGAAGAGGAGTGTACCAGAAAAAATGAATGACAGAAAACGCGCAGTCCGATACGGGATCTCTTTTGTGATCCTTGCGGTACTTTTGATCTTTTTATTTATATGGAATGTAAATTCCGGAAGTATCCACCTCTCTGTGAAGGAGATCCTGAATATCATATTCCGGCATCAGGGAGATGAAACTTCTTATAATATCGTCTGGGAGATCCGTCTTCCCAGGATACTGGCAGTTATCATCCTTGGCGGAGCACTTTCTGTTTCCGGATTTTTGCTGCAGACCTTTTTTAACAATCCTATCGCGGGACCCTTTGTACTGGGAATCTCTTCCGGTGCCAAGCTGATCGTGGCACTTCTGATGATCTTTTTTTTAAGCAGATCGGTGTCCATCGATTCCGGTGCCATGATCCTGGCTGCTTTTGCGGGCTCAATGATCTCCATGGGCTTTGTGCTCCTTGTGGCAAAAAAAGTCCACAACATGTCCATGCTGGTCATCAGTGGTGTTATGATCGGCTATATCTGTTCGGCCATCACAGACTTTGTGGTGACCTTTGCAGATGATTCCAACATAGTCAATCTTCACAATTGGTCATTGGGTAGCTTTTCCGGTATGACCTGGGGAAATGTGCAGACTATGGCCGTTGTGGTACTTCTTACTATGGTGATCGTATTTTTTATGTCAAAACCGATCAGCGCCTATCAGCTGGGGGAGACTTACGCGCAGAATATGGGAGTTAATATCAAGGTTTTCAGGATACTTCTGATCCTGCTTTCCAGTATTCTTTCTGCCTGTGTGACTGCTTTTGCAGGGCCAATCTCCTTCGTGGGGATCGCTGTGCCTCACATTGCAAAAAGTCTCCTGAAGACTGCCAGACCGCTGCTTGTGATCCCGGCCTGTTTTCTGGGCGGTGCAGTGTTCTGCCTGTTCTGTGATCTGATCGCAAGAACTGTATTTGCACCGACGGAGCTGAGCATCAGTTCTGTGACGGCAGTTTTCGGAGCACCGGTAGTTATCTATATCATGATTCGCAGACAGCAGAGGATATAAACGATGAAATCATATTTTTTTTATACAGATCAGCTGACCGTAGGCTATGATGGAAAACCACTGATCAAAGAGATCAATATTCAGCTGAATAAAGGAGAGATCCTGACACTGATCGGTCCCAACGGTGCCGGAAAATCTACTATTTTGAAGAGTATCACAAGACAGCTTTCTCTGATCAGCGGAACGATATATCTGGAACATGAACAGATGAGCCGAATGACCAACAGGGAAGTGTCAAAAAAACTGGCTGTAGTACTTACCGAGCGCATGCGCCCGGAGCTTATGACCTGTGAGGATGTGGTATCCACCGGACGATATCCCTATACCGGAACTCTTGGGATACTTTCCGCAGAGGACAAGGAAAAAGTTAAAAGCGCTATGGAGATGGTTCACGCCTGGGATCTGAAGGACCGGGATTTTACAGCCATCAGTGACGGACAGAGACAGCGTATCCTTCTGGCACGCGCTATCTGCCAGGAACCGGAGATCATTATCCTGGATGAGCCGACCTCCTTCCTGGATATCCGGCATAAGCTGGAGCTTCTTGCCATTTTGAAGAAGATGGTACTGGAAAAACAGATGACGGTGATCATGTCCCTTCATGAGCTGGATCTTGCCCAGAAGATTTCTGACCAGGTGATCTGTGTTCATGGAGATCACATTGAGAAATATGGTGCACCGGAGGAAATCTTTACCTCAGATTATATTCGGAAGCTTTATGGCATCACCCGTGGGAGCTATAATGCAGAATTCGGCTGCGTGGAAATGGAACCTCCGGCCGGAAAACCGGAGGTATTTGTGATCGGAGGAAATGGAAGTGGGATTCCGGTATACCGGAAACTGCAGCGCCAGGGGATTCCTTTTGTGACCGGAGTTCTCCATACCAATGATGCAGATTATCAGGTGGCAAAAGAACTGGCTGCAAAAGTGATCACGGAGAAGCCTTTTGAATGCATTTCAGAGTCAGCCTTTGAAGAAGCGCTGGAGTTCATGGGAAAATGTGAAAAAGTGTACTGTCCGCTGAAGGATTTTGGTATCATGAATGAAAAAAATCGGGAATTGCTGAAAAAAGCAAAAGAAACCGGAAAATTAAACCGGATCAGATAAGTTCGCTGGGAAAAAGTGAAAAGCGATAAAACGTTGTCAGAAATGTGAGATATAATTTCTGGCAGCGTTTTTTTATATAATATAAATTACAAATATTTCTGCAGCTGTGTTATAATACAACAAGAATGACGGATCGTGAAGCGCTCACATTCGTGGAGATGTAAGTAACGAAGATGAATGTCCGCTTTACACCACAAAAGTTAAGCAGATACAATCAATCCGAAAAAATATATGGAGGGAAGATCAATGAAAAAAAGAAACATGATCGCAGCTCTGCTCTGTAGTGCATGCCTTGTGGCAGGGAGTGTAAATCCCGTATTTGCAGATGCATCGAAGGTAGTAACACTTGGAGCAGATCTTACGGATGCTCAGAAGCAGACAATGATGAAATATTTTAATGTAAGTTCCGATCAGGTGCAGGTGATGACCATTACAAATGAGGATGAGCATAAACACCTGGATAATATCGCGCCACAGTCTCAGATCGGTTCCAGAACTTTGAGCTGTGCTTATGTGAAGCCTACACAGTCCGGCGGGATCAAGGTCCGCACAGCAAATCTGAACTGGGTGACAGGTAATATGATCGCAACCACACTTTCCACATCCGGTGTGAAGAATTGTGAAGTAGTTGCTGCCTGCCCGATGGAAGTATCCGGAACAGGTGCACTTACCGGTATTCAGATGGCATATGAGAAGGCCAGTGGAGAGAAGCTGGATGAGACCAAGACGAAGCTTGCCAACCAGGAGATCGTAACCACCGGTGAACTTGCAGATAAGGTTGGTAAAAATGAGGCGACAACAGTTGTAAACCAGTCCAAGATGGATGTGATCCAGAACGGAGTACAGAATGCAGATGAGATCCAGAATATTGTCATCAATGTGGCTGAGCAGAACAATATTTCCGTAAGCCAGGACGATATTGACAGGATCGTGTCTCTTCTGGGACAGATTGCACAGCAGGATTACAATTATGATGATGTGAAGGAAACACTGGAGCAGGTAGATGCCAATACCACAGGCCAGGCCTCTTCCTCTGATGATACACTGGATGGAGAGAGCAGTGATGACACCGTAGATGTGGATGAAGATTCTTCAGATGATATCGTCAACAATGTAAATGACAGCATTCTTGGGGACGATGTGATCCAGAGCTCCACAGAGGATCCGGGTCTTGAGAAAGAAACAGGAGCAGATTCTCAGGATACAAGCAATGAGACCGGAATTCCGGATGCTACCGACGACGGAACCTATAGCAATGAGGAAAACTCGGACGAGAGCAGCACAGACGAAAGTACCTCTGATGAGAGCAGTACAGATGATAGTGCATCGGACGAGAGCAGCACAGACGAAAGTGCTTCTGACGAGAACAGCACAGATGATAGTGCATCCGACGAGAGCAGTACAGACGAAAGTGCTTCTGACGAGGCTGCATCCGATGAGACAGGAATCCCGGAGGCAACAGAAGATACAGAATCTTCAGAAAGTACAGACAGCTCAGACCAGGCAGACAGTGCAGAAAACGATACTTCTGTGCTCAGCGAAGAAGCAAAGAACAATTATGACAAATTTGTCCTCTTTGTAAAAGGCGAGTATGAGGGCGATGCAGAATCCCTTCTTGCTGCAACGGAAGATACAGAGGCAGTGGCAACTGTAATACTGGATGAGCAGACAGCGAAGAGTGTGGCAGAAACTGTTGAGAAGGATTATTATGACATTCTGAAGGATGGTACAGAATCCTATGAGGCAGATGGTACAGAGAAATATCAGAGTACAGAGCTGAATATGATGGATCAGAAGCTGAAGAAGCTGTTCGGTATTGACAGTTCCCAGGAGGACACAGATGCCACAGACGTGACAGCTACTATTCTTGCAGATGTTCCCCAGGAAGGTAAGCAGACACTTTATAAAGAAACCATGAAATATCTGGCAGGTCTTTACGGCGAGAACACGGACGCTTCCGAGGAATCCGCAGCAGAATAAAAGATCAGCAGAAAAAGAGATGAATACGCCGCAGCAGAGAAAACAACCTCTGCTGCGGTATTTTTTGTCGTGCCGGAAAGATATCATGAAAATTTTGTGATTTACGACAAGGATTTGTGTAAGCACTGGAAAAATGGATTTTTCTGTGATAAAATTGACCGTAAATCGGTTTTGTGGACTCATACATCGCAAACCGTGACAGGGAAACGAGAAAGGGAAAAGGTAGAATTTATGAGCCTGGCAGTAGTAACATTAAAAAAAGGCGAAGGCAGATTCCTGAAATCAGGAGGCCTCTGGGTATATGACAATGAGATCGCAAGCATCATGGGAAGTTTTGTGAACGGAGATATCGTTCTGGTCCGGGACTTTGACGGATATCCGATGGGAAGAGGATTTATCAACACCAATTCCAAGATTACAGTCCGTATGCTTACCAGAGATGAGCGTACAGAGATCAGTCCGGAATTTTTGAAACAACGTGTCCGCGACGCATGGGAGTATCGTAAGAAGGTAGTAGATACCGGAAGCTGCCGTGTGATCTTCGGAGAAGCAGACTTTCTTCCGGGTCTTGTTGTGGATAAGTTTTCAGATGTGCTTGTTGTACAGTCTCTTGCACTGGGAATCGACCGTCTTAAAGAAACGATCATAGATGCACTGAAGGAAGTTCTTGCTGAGGATGGGATCCGGATCCGTGGAGTCTATGAGCGAAGTGATGCAAAGGTACGCCGCCAGGAAGGAATGGAACTTACCAAGGGATTTATCGGAGAAGAATTTCCGACACTTGTTCAGATTGAAGAGAACGGTGTGAAATATGAAGTAGATATCAGGGACGGGCAGAAGACCGGATTTTTCCTGGATCAGAAATATAACCGTCTTGCTATCCAGAAGCTCTGCAAGGGGGCGAAGGTTCTGGACTGCTTTACACATACCGGCTCTTTTGCCCTGAATGCGGGAATTGCAGGGGCACAGAGTGTTCTCGGTGTGGATGCGTCGGAAACTGCAGTTCTGCAGGCAAGACGAAACGCCAGTCTGAACGGCCTGGACGGAACAGTGAAATTCCTCTGTGAGGATGTTTTTGAGCTTCTTCCCGAGCTTGAGGAGAAGGGAGAGAAATTTGATGTTGTGGTACTGGATCCTCCGGCATTTACGAAATCCAGAAGCTCTGTAAAAAATGCCATCAAGGGATACCGTGAGATCAATCTCCGTGCAATGCGTCTTGTAAAGGACGGCGGATTTCTGGCAACCTGTTCCTGCTCTCATTTTATGACATATGAGCTGTTTACACAGACCATCGGTCAGGCAGCGAAGAATGTCCATAAGAGACTGCGCCAGGTAGAGTACCGTACACAAGCACCGGATCATCCGATCCTCTGGTCAGCTGACGAATCCTATTATCTGAAATTCTACATTTTCCAGGTATGTAATGACCGTTAGGAACTGCCATCCGGATTTTTTTACGGAAATTTTTTGGCAGTGCCATATGGCAGTGAAAAGGAGAAGCAGATCATATGAGAGACAAATTCAATAAATTTATGCAGGGACGTTATGGAGTGGATGATCTTTCCAGGTTTACCATGGGAGCTGCACTGGTTCTGATCATTCTGGCAATGTTTGCCAATATATTCAGCAGAACTGCCGGCAGCACTCTTGACATTCTCGGGGTCGCAGCGATCGTATATGCATATATACGTATTTTTTCCAGAAATATCCAGCAGCGTTATGCCGAAAATCAGAAATTCCTTCAGATGACGTCGAAGTTCCGTTTTCGCTTCAATAAAGAAAAGAATCTGATGAAGCAGAGAAAGACCCATCACATCTACAGCTGTCCGGGCTGTGGACAGAAGATACGTATTCCAAAGGGAAAGGGCAAGATCGAGATCGAATGTCCGAAATGCCACACAAAATTCGTAAAAAGGAGCTGACATGTTCGGATATGTGACCGTTAATAAACCGGAAATAAAATTCAAGGATTTTGATGTGTACCGTTCTTTTTACTGCGGCCTTTGCAGAGAACTTCGGGAGAGATACGGGATACCGGGGCAGATATCACTGACTTATGATATGACATTTGTGGTCCTTCTTTTAAGCGCCCTTTATGAACCGCCAACGAAGAAGGGAACTTCCAGGTGTGTGGTCCATCCGCTGAAGCCCCAGCCGGTACGTAAAAATACAGTAACTGAGTACTGTGCGGATATGAATGTGATCCTTACCTATTACAAATGTATGGATGACTGGCAGGATGAACACAAACCACTGCACTATGCATATGCAAGAATTCTGAAGAATTGCGGAAATATGCATATGTCTGATTATCCGGAGAAGATCCAAAGGATCCGAAGCGCACTGGAGGAGCTTTCTTCCCTGGAAAAACAGAGGGAAACCGATGTGGACCGTGTAGCCGGGTGTTCCGGACATATCATGGAAGAGATTCTGGCCTTCCGTAAGGATGTCTGGGAATCGTCCCTGCGCCGTCTGGGATTTTATCTCGGAAAATTTATCTACATCCTGGATGCTTATGATGATGTGGAAAAAGATGCAGAAAACGGAAATTACAATCCTTTCCTTGAAAAACATAAGATAGAAGGGTTCGAGGAAGAGGTACGTCGGCTTCTTATGATGATGCTTGCAGAATGCTGCAGAGAATTTGAAAAGCTGCCGATCATCCGATACGGAGATATCCTTCGAAATATTTTATATTCCGGCGTCTGGTGCCGCTTTGCGGCAATCGGACAGAAGCGCAGGGAAGAACGGGAGAAAGAGAAAAGATGTTAGATCCATACAGCGTGCTGGGAGTTCCCAGAAACGCATCTGATGATGAAATAAAAAAGGCATACCGGAAGCTGAGCCGAAAGTATCACCCGGATGCCAATATCAATAACCCGAATAAGGATCAGGCCGAAGAAAAATTCAAAGAAGTGCAGCAGGCTTACGAGCAGATCATGAAAGAGCGTGAGTACGGAAGCAGTTCCCAGAATGGTTATGGTGGCTACGGAAATTACGGTGGTTTTGGAAATTACGGAAATGCCGGTTCCAGTGCCTATCAGGATGAGGAAAGTATGCGCAGAAGGGCGGCCGCCAATTATGTGCAGAGCGGTCATTTTAAGGAAGCTATGAATGTACTGGATTCTCTTGGTCAGAAAAATGGAGAATGGTATTACCTGGCTGCTATGGCAAATATGGGAATGGGAAATAATGTAACAGCTCTGGATCAGATCCGTGAGGCAGTCCGTCAGGAACCGGATAATATGCAGTACCGTATGTTGCTCCAGAGAATGGAAGGCGGTGGCGGCTGGTATCAGCAGCGACAGGATCCCTTTGGGGGAATGCCGACCGCAGGAGGAGATATGTGTGATGCCTGCTGTAGGACCATGGCTTGTTTCATGTGCTGGCCGGGCGGCTTTTTCTGCTGCTGATGCAGAAACAAAGCGGTCATCGATATCCCGGAACTGAGAATCGGAATATCCTGAGGCAGCATGTCCATATGATTGTAAGGCGGATCAGGCAGATCCGTTTTGCGATATAGATCGCAGAGGAATTTTTCTGACAGAAATTCACAGTGCTGTCCGGAAAATGACATACTGCAGAGAAAAAGAGGAGGAAATCATTATGAGTATAAGAATTGGTATTTTAGGTTACGGAAACCTGGGACGCGGCGTGGAGTGCGCCATCAAGCATAATCCGGATACAGAGCTGGTTGCAGTATTTACCAGACGTGATCCGGAGACTGTAAAGATCCTTACAGAGACCGCAAAGGTTTATTCTGTAAAAGACGCAGAGAAGCTGAAAGATGAGATCGATGTCCTGATCATCTGTGGAGGAAGTGCGACAGATCTTCCTGTTCAGACACCGGAGTATGTAAAATATTTCAATGTTGTGGACAGCTTTGATACACATAAGAAAATCCCGGAGCATTTTGCAAATGTTGACAAGGCAGCAACAGAGAGTGGACATGTAGGAATCATTTCCGTAGGCTGGGATCCCGGAATGTTTTCTCTGAACCGTATGTATGCAAATGCGATCCTTACAAATGGAAACGACTACACATTCTGGGGCAAGGGTGTCAGCCAGGGACATTCTGATGCAGTCCGCCGCATCAAAGGCGTAAAGGATGCAAAGCAGTACACCATTCCGGTAGAAGCTGCACTTGAGGCAGTAAGAAACGGAGAAAATCCGGAGCTTACCACACGTCAGAAACATACAAGAGAGTGCTTCGTAGTTGCTGAGGAGGGTGCTGATCTTGCACGTATCGAGGAAGAGATCAAGACCATGCCGAATTACTTTGACGAGTATGATACAACGGTACATTTCATTTCTCAGGAAGAGCTGGATCGTGACCACAGCGGTATTCCACACGGCGGTTTTGTGATCCGCAGTGGAAAAACAGGCTGGAACAATGAGAATAGCCATGTGATCGAGTACAGCCTGAAGCTGGATTCCAATCCTGAGTTCACATCTTCTGTGATCGTTGCCTATGCAAGAGCTGCATACCGTATGAATCAGGAAGGACAGAAGGGCTGCAAGACAGTATTTGATGTTGCACCTGCATATTTAAGTGCCCTTGACGGAGCAGAGCTTCGCAAAAAAATTCTGTAAGGATCTGTAACAGATCTGTAACAGACAGGAGTAAAACTGCATAAAGGATCATATCCCCGGAGCATCAGTGAATATTTCTGATGTTTCGGGGATTTTTTCTGCATAAAATCAACATTGGTAATACCGGAATGACATTTTTTCTGAAAGAAAAGGAAAGAGTTGACGGACTGTAAAGAATGTTATATAATATGGACGTAAAATTGTAACAAAATTGTAATGTTTACGATCAGCCGGACTTAAGAAATAGTAAATATCAATGATCTATCTATCAAAGGAAGGTATGTATGCGAAAATTAAGCAGAAAATGGAAACTCTGGGGACTTTTTTTTGTTCTGATGTTCTTTGCAGCCGGAGCAACTGTACATACAACGGCAACCGATGTACAAGCTGCGGCCAAGAACGGCTTTAAGACCGAAAAAGGAAAATCCTATTATTATCAGAATGGCCAGAAGGTAAAAGGCTGGCTTACACTGAACGGGAAGAAATATTTTTTTAATAAATCCACAGGCGTGCAGATGAAGCGCTGGGCTAAGGATTCCAAGGGCAAACGATATTTTTATAATGTTAACGGTGTCAAGGGCTATATGGCAACAGGCTGGCTTACAGACAGAGAGAACAATACCCGCTATTTTAATCCCACCAGCGGATATATGACAACGAGATGGGCCACGATCAGTAATAAGAAATATTATTTCTACAGCGGCAGTGGTGTTGCTGCAAGAAGCGTATTCCTTACAGACAAGAAGAATGTGACCAGATATTTTACCAGCAAATGCTTTATGGCAAAGGGCTGGGCAACAAATAAAAAACAGCAGAAGCGCTATTTTGATCCAAACACGGGAGCTATGTATAAGGGCTTCAAGAAGATCGGCAGCAATACCTATTATTTTTACAGCAAGAGCGGCGTGATGGCTACCGGATGGGTCACAAATTCCAAAAAAGGATATAAATATTACTTTGATCCGTCAACCGGTGTCATGGCTACGGGGACGAAGACGATCAATGGCAAGAAGTATACATTCGGCAGCAATGGTGTCCTGGATACCAACCCGGGTACTGCTGCAGTTACAGGCTCCAGGACCATCAAGAATTTCCTCGCCAATGCATTACTTCCGGTAGGAAAGACTCTTTACGTATGGGGCGGCGGCCACAACTGGTCAGATGCGACCAGAAAGGGTATCAGTCCAAAATGGAAACAGTGGTATGACAGCAATTCCAGCTCCTATAATTACAGATATTATATGGATCTCAGTGAAGCTACAGAACAGAAGGGCCTTGACTGCTCCGGCTTTGTAGGATGGTCTGTATATCAGATCATGCAGAGCAGATCCGGCGGACCCCAGTATACTACTGTTTCCGGAGATATTGGATCTTTATATTCCGGTAAGGGAATGGGAACCATCGTTTCCCAGTCTCAGCTGGCAAGCTCAAACTGGAAGCTTTATCCGGGAGATATCGGATACAACAGCGGACATACCTGGATCGTTCTCGGACAGTGTTCTGATAAGAGTGTTGTGATCCTCCACTGCACACCTAATGCCGGCGTACAGATTTCCGGAACCCCGACACCAAGCGGAACTTACGGAAGCCAGGCAATCAAGCTGGCAGAAACTTACATGTCCAGGTATCCTGGAGTCAGCAAATATGATTATCATGAATCCAGCGGTAATTATATCCGAAACGGTGCATACTTCAGATGGAACAGAAGCACACTTTCCGATCCCAACGGATATCTGAAGAAAACAGCCAACCAGATCCTTGCAGATCTTTTCTGATCGGAAATATGCGGAAAGAAATTTATATGTAATAAATGACTATAAGAAACATGCGAGGAGAACCTGAGATATCACAGGTTCTCCTTTTTGATGTCAAAACCATTAATAAATGTTACAAAGTTTTAAACTAATTAATAGAAAATCCTTGCAATCCAAATAACACTGTGTTAATATATAAAAAGATTGAAACAAGATATTGCAAAAGTATTACAAAAAAACCAACGAAGCGGATGGTCAGATCCGCTGTATTAAATTAGAATCAGATTGCGAGGGTGAACAGTCATGAAGAAAAGGATATTATGTCTGACACTGGCGCTCATCATCAGCGGAGCACAGGTAGTCAGCGTAAGCGCAACAAGAGAAGATGAGGCAGCACTTCAGCAGGAGATGGATGCGACCAACGAACAGCTGAATGCGACTTATTCCAGATTGGATGAGCTTTCCTCACAGAAGTCACAGATTGAAGGCGAGATTTCAACTCTTGATGCCAATCTTGTAAACGTGATGGTTTCGATCCAGACACTGGAAGGAGATATCTCCAATAAGGAAGCCGACATTGCATCTACACAGACCAACCTTGAGAAGGCCAAAAATGCCAAGCAGAAACAGTATGAGGCAATGAAGAAACGTATCCAGTATCTCTATGAGAAGGGTGGAGACGATGCATGGTTCCAGATGATGCTGAATGCAGAGAACCTGTCTGACCTTCTTACAAGAGCAGAGTACACACAGAAGACTTATGAGCAGGACCGTAAGAGCCTTGAAAAATATTCCAATACGATCCAGCAGGTGGCAAACCTGGAAGCACAGTACACACAGGAGAAGGCAGAGCTGGAGGGGATGAAGCAGGAATATGAAGCAGAGTCCCAGAACCTGCAGGCACAGCTGGATGAGAAGCGTGCCACATCCGCAGATTATGATAATGAGATCGCCTACGCACAGCAGCAGGCTACAGATTATGCAAACCTTCTTGCAGAGCAGACTGCAGAGCTTCAGAGATTAGAGGCTGAGCGTATTGCAGCAGAGGAAGAGGCAAGACGTCAGGCCGAGGCTGAAGCAGCAGCGAGAGCACAGGCTGAGGCAGAAGAGGAAGCAAGACGCCAGGCAGAGCAGGAAGCACAGCAGGATGAGGCGGACGAGAGCGAAGATGTACAGTACGATGAGGACGGCAACGTGATCGAGAATACAGATGAGGATACTGCAGAGGATGACACCGAGCATGTGGATGAAGATGCAGACAATGTGATCGAGGATGATGCGTCCGGGGATACTGAGAATACAGAGGATAATGCAGACGCAGATTACGATAACAGCACAGATGCATCCGAAGAAAGTGCAGAGGACACATCCTCAGACAGTGACAGTCCTTCTTACAGCAGCGGTTCAGGATCTTCTGTTGTGAATTATGCCACACAGTTTGTAGGAAATCCTTACGTATGGGGCGGAACAAGCCTTACCAATGGTGCAGACTGCTCCGGATTTGTACAGAGTGTCTATGCGAACTTCGGAGTCAGCCTTCCGAGAACATCCTATGAGCAGCAGAATGCAGGTACAGAAGTATCCTACGCAGATGCACAGCCGGGAGATTTGATCTGCTATGGCGGACACGTGGCTATTTACATGGGTAATGGCCAGATCGTTCATGCATCGAACTCTCAGGACGGGATCAAGATCAGCAATGATGCTACATACAGAACAATTGTATCTGTAAGACGTCTTGTATAATAAGAACGTACAACAGAAAATAAAAACACAGCAGCCCGACAGCAGTTTGTCGGGCTGTTTTTGACGTCGGAAAAAACACTGAAAACCTATGGAACGGAGTGAACAGCAATAAAACATGCTCATAAATATATAAATATTGAAAATAGTATTGACATATAATTAACAGGATGTTATTATGATGTCAGTATAATTCCATATTGAACATAGCAAGTGCTGAGGATGGCTGACAGTTATGTATTGATTATCAGAGATCCGCAGAAAAGGGAATCAGGTGTGAAACCTGAGCGATCCGGTCACTGTAACGGAGGAGCAAATCTCATAGTCCATTGTACGTATGTATGAGAAGGAGAGAGGAGCCATGATCCCGGAGCCAGGAAACCTGCTTGTTATGGCGAGGTTAAACTTCCGTGTAAAGTGTAACAACCATTTCAGGGACTCCGCACCCCTGGGACGTTGTCTACTTTTTTACGAGAGTAGGCATTTTTTTATGGAATGCGCCTGTTCATATGAATTATACATGATTAAATGGCAGGCGATACTACTCCGGATACATTCGTTCCCTCCGCGCACTCATGAACGGATTATATTTCTACCCCGGGGTGGCATCGCTACCTCTTTTTTTATAGGAAAATTTATGCGTGGTTATGTCAGGAGAGGAGAAAAGAGCCATGGAGAAGCCATACTGGGAAGGCAAAGAATACTCTTACTTCAGCCACAAAAAATGTGAGTACTTTCCATGCCATAAAGGAGCAGATCCGGAGAACTTCAACTGTCTGTTCTGCTATTGTCCTTTATATGCACTGGGAGATAAATGTGGTGGTAATTTTCGCTTTACGGAAAGCGGCATCAAAGACTGCACCGAATGCAAGCTTCCTCACAGAAGAGAGAACTTCGGATATGTTACAGGTAAATATAGCGAGCTTGCGGAAATTGTACGGAAGCAGCGGGAAAAATAAAAAACAGGTCAGTTCAGGTACAGGAAAATGCATATTCCTGTGTTTGAACTGGCCTGTTTTGTTTTGGGGTGGACAATAGCTGTTATCTGTCGGAAAAATACAGAAGATCATTCTCTGGTTTGGAGAAAAACCTTGAGTCTGGGAAGCTGGTTGTTGAGGATCAGCTGTTCCGGAAACATGGCCTGATGAACAAACTCAGCAGCATAGGTAAAATCTCCGATATGCTCCGGGCCATGGCTGTCACTGGAAAGAAGCAGCGGCAGATCATATTTGCGGCAGCATCGAAGGATCTCGAAACAGTTTTCTCTTGTGTCGCCACGATAGCCATAAGGTGCAAGAGAAGCTTCGTTGATCTCAAAGATCGTGCCGGTTTCCCTGGCAGCCCTTGCAAGCGCATCATAATTAACCGGGTAATGAGTGTTATCACTATGTCCGAGGATCTTCACACAGGGGTTTTTCATTACATTGATAAAAGCTTCTGTGTTTTCGGCTCTGGTACCGCAGCGGTAATTCCAGGCATGCATGCTGGCAATGGCGTAATCAAGTTTACATAATAATTCCTGATCTAAATCTACCGTTCCGCTGCGGTCAAGGATATTCAGTTCAATTCCGTAGAGTAATTCCACACCGAAATGTTTTTTGGGAGAATAGGTAAGGCTGCGGAAATAGGAGGAAGTTCCGGCTGCAAGAGTGCCGGGACCGTGATCAGTGATCCCGAGAAGCCGGAGACCTTTCTCAGCAGCTGCACGTGCCATGTTGGTGATGGTACATTCCGTGCCGTGACCACTGGCGATGGAGTGGGTATGCATATCAGAAAGATACATAAAAATACACCTCTTTTACTGTTTGAGAACATATGACAGAGCGGAATGTGAATGTCCGCTTTGTATAAATTTTTTTTGAAAAACAAAGGAATTTCTATATAAATCCAAGTATGGCAGAGCAGAAAAGCAAAGTCAATAGAGAAAAACATAAAAATACAAAAAACAAATAAAATCAACAGGGTGCAACCGATAAAAACCACAAAAACAGCTAGAAACACATGTTGGATTTCGTTGACATCGAAGTAGGGGTAAGGTATAATAAAACTACATGAGCACATAGCCGGACAGGAGCGGTTCTGGAAGCGCAGAGGCAGACAGATCACCAGAAACAACCGGTTATGAGAAAGGAGAATCATGGAGAAATTTCATATAGCAGATGTTCCGAAAACAGACAGGATCACACATCTTGTAGATAATCTTTATGCAAAGATGCCGGTGATCGAATCTGCCAGAGCAAAACTGATCACAGAGTCTTACAAAGCAACAGAAGACGAGCCGATCATCACCCGCAGGGCCAAGGCATTTGCCCACATCCTGCACAACATTCCAATCATCATCCGTGATGAGGAGCTGATCGTCGGAAGCAGCACTTTGGCGCCGAGAGGATGTCAGACGTTTCCGGAGTATTCTTTCCAGTGGCTGGAGGATGAGCTGGATACAGTGGCTACCAGAACAGCCGATCCATTTTATATTGCGGAGGAAACCAAGGCGGAGCTCCGTGAGGTACATAAATACTGGAAAGGCAAGACTACCAGTGAGCTTGCAACCTCCTACATGGCACCGGAAGCGATTCTTGCCATTGACCACAATATTTTTACACCCGGAAACTATTTCTACAATGGTGTAGGACACGTAACCGTTAAATATGAAGAAGTTCTGGCAATCGGTTATGAAGGGATCATTGCCAAAGCTCAGAAGGAACTGGATGAGTGTAATGTAGGAGATGGTGATTACGCAAAGAAATCCCGTTTCCTGGAAGCAGTTATCATGAGCTGTCAGGCAGTTATTGACTATGCACATCGCTATGCCGAGCTCGCAGAACAGATGGCATATCAGTGTCAGGATCCGACCAGAAAACAGGAACTCCTTCAGATCGCATCCAATTGTACACACGTACCGGCAAAGGGCGCCCGTAACTTCTATGAGGCGTGCCAGTCCTTCTGGTTTGTACAGCAGCTGATCCAGATGGAAAGCAGCGGACATTCCATTTCACCGGGACGTTTTGACCAGTATATGTATCCGTATTACAAGAGCGATATAGAAGCAGGCAATCTTACCAGAGAATTTGCCCAGGAACTGATGGACTGTATATGGGTAAAATTAAACGACCTGAATAAATGTCGTGATGCTGCATCTGCAGAGGGCTTTGCAGGCTACAGCCTTTTCCAGAACCTGATCGCAGGTGGTCAGAACAAGGATGGCGAGGATGTGACCAATGATCTCTCCTTTATGTGCATCCAGGCGTCTATGCATGTGCATCTTCCGGCACCGTCTCTTTCTGTAAGAGTATGGAACGGATCTCCGCATGAATTCCTGATCAAGGCTGCAGAGCTTACAAGAACAGGAATCGGACTCCCGGCTTATTACAATGATGAGGTTATCATTCCTGCACTGCAGAACCGTGGCCTTTCTCTTGCAGATGCCAGAGAATATAACATCATCGGTTGTGTAGAACCGCAGAAGGCAGGTAAGACAGAGGGCTGGCATGACGCTGCATTCTTTAACATGTGCCGTCCGCTGGAGATGGTTTTCTCCAATGGTATGGACAAAGGGGTACAGATCAGTGTCCAGACCGGCGATGTCACAGAGATGAAGAGCTTCGATGAGTTCTATGATGCATATAAGAAACAGATGGAATATTTCATTTCCCTGCTTGTAAATGCTGATAATGCCATTGATGTAGCACATGCGGAGAGATGTCCGCTTCCATTCCTTTCCTGTATGGTGGATGACTGTTTGAAACGAGGCAAATCCGTTCAGGAAGGCGGAGCTGTTTATAACTTTACAGGTCCTCAGGGATTTGGTATTGCAAACATGGCAGATTCTCTGTATGCGATCCGCAAGCTTGTATATGAAGAAAAGAAGGTGACCATGGAGGAGTTGAAGGAGGCTCTGGCATGGAACTACGGCAAGGGTATCGATGCACAGGCTGCAGCAGATATCACCACCATCGTTATGCAGAAGCTTCAGGAGAATGGCATCAGTGTAAATGAGCAGACCGCAACAGCTGTTATGACAGCAGCTCTCGGAACAGAGCCATCTCCGGAGAAGAAGGCAAGATTCGAAGAGATCCACAAGATGATTGATGAGGTTCCGAAATTTGGAAATGATATCCCGGATGTGGACTACTTTGCAAGAGATGTGGCTTATACTTACACAAGACCGCTTCAGAAATATATGAACCCAAGAGGCGGACATTATCAGGCGGGACTTTATCCTGTATCTGCAAATGTTCCGCTTGGCGGACAGACCGGTGCAACACCGGATGGTCGTTACGCACATACTCCGGTAGCAGATGGTGTTTCCCCGTCAGCCGGCAAGGATGTGAAGGGACCGACAGCTGCGGCAACTTCTGTATCACGTCTGGATCATTTTATCGTATCCAACGGAACACTGTTCAATCAGAAATTCCATCCGTCAGCACTTGCAGGAAGAGAAGGACTGGAGAAATTCGTGGCATTGATCCGCGGATACTTTGATCAGAAGGGCATGCATATGCAGTTTAACGTTGTTGACAGAGAAACACTTCTGGATGCACAGAAACATCCTGAGAAGTACAAACATCTGGTTGTACGTGTTGCAGGCTACAGCGCATTGTTCACTACACTTTCCAGATCTCTGCAGGATGATATCATCAGAAGAACGGAGCAGGGCTTCTAAAGGAGTAACGTATGGACTATTTGGATACAAAGGGCAGGATCTTTGATATTCAGAAATATTCAGTACACGATGGACCGGGTATCCGTACCATCGTGTTCCTGAAGGGCTGCGTTCTCCGCTGCCGCTGGTGCTGTAATCCGGAATCACAGGAATACCGGATCCAGAACATGAAGGTTCTGGGAGAAGATAAAGTGATCGGCCGCGACGTGACAGTTCGTGAAATGATCGAAGAGGTGGAAAAGGACCGTGCCTATTATTACCGTTCCGGAGGCGGGATCACCCTTTCCGGAGGGGAATGTATGTGTCAGGCGGACTTTTCCAGAGATCTTCTCCGCGCGGCAAAGGAGAGAGGAATCAACACAGCGGTAGAAAGTATGGCCTGTGCCCCATGGGAAAAGATCGAACAGGTACTTCCCTATCTGGATGTATATCTGATGGATATCAAGCATATGAATCAGGAAAAACATAAAGAATTTACAGGACGGGCCAACGGACTGATGCTGGAGAATGCAAGAAGGGTTGCGCTCTACGGAAAAACCAGACTGGTGATCCGCGTTCCGGTGATCCCCACATTTAATGATTCTGTGGAAGAAATCCAGGCAATCGCAAGATTTGCAGCATCCCTTCCGGGCGTAAACAAGATCCATCTTCTTCCGTACCACAGACTGGGACAGGATAAATATGAAGGACTTGGCAGACCCTATTTAATGGAAGGAATCCTTCCGCCCACAGCAGAACATATGCAGATGCTGAAGAATGCAGTGCATGCGGTATGCGGCCTGGACTGCCAGATCGGCGGCTGAAAGATACGGGATTACAGAAAAAAGATCCTTTGCAAACAGAAAATATAAAAAACAATAAAAACAACATAAAAAACAACAAGAAACCAACACAAAACAACGGATTGTCCTTGACTTATTTTGTGGTATGGGGTAAAATGTTCTCAGAAACAAAATAGTGCAATCCAATGCTCAAGGAGGAAATTAAGCATGGTAAACGAGTTTGAAATCAAAAAACAGCTTTGTGACATCGGTAAGAGAATTTACAACCGTAACATGGTTGCAGCTAACGACGGAAACTTTTCTGTTAAAGTAGCTGAGAATGAATATCTTTGCACACCAACTGGTGTATCCAAAGGATTCATGACACCAGAGTTCATCTGTAAAGTAGATGGCAAGGGTAATGTAATCCAGGCTAACCCGGGATTCAAACCATCATCTGAGATCAAGATGCACATGAGAGTATATGAGAAGAGACCGGACGTAGGATCTGTTGTACATGCTCATCCGATCTATGCAACATCTTTCGCAATCGCAGGTATTCCGCTTACACAGCCGATCATGCCGGAGGCAGTTATCGCCCTTGGATGCGTTCCGATCGCTGAGTATGGTACACCTTCCACAATGGAGATTCCGGACAACCTTGAGAAATACCTTCCATACTTTGATGCAGTACTTCTTGAGAACCACGGAGCACTTACATGGAGCACAGACCTTAACGCTGCATACATGAAGATGGAGTCTGTAGAGTTCTACGCACAGCTTCTGTATCAGACCAAGCTCCTTGGCGGACCGAAGGAATTCGACAAAGAGAACATCGAGAAACTCTATGCCATCCGTCGTAAATTTGGTATGCCTGGTAAACATCCGGCAAGCCTCTGCCTGAACAAAGACGGCAAGAACTGCCACAACTGCGGTGGTGCATGCCACAGTGAGGACTACAAACAGTTCCCGGGATATCAGTATGATTTCGTTGGAAAAGACTGTGATTGTGATAAAGATGCAGCTCCTGCAGCAGATGCAGCAAAGAATGATGCAGAGCTTGTTGCTCAGATCACAAAACAGGTTATGGCTCAGCTTGGCCTGAAATAATCTTTTGACGGAATAATTAAGGAGGACAATCTCATGCCAATAAGTGAGAATATGGTACAGGAAATTGTACAGGAAGTTATGGCAAAGATGCAGATTGCAGATGCTCCGGCCGGAAAACATGGCGTTTTCAAGGATATGAATGATGCTATCGAAGCAGCCAAGAAGGCTCAGCTGGTAGTTAAGACAATGTCTATGGACCAGAGAGAAAAGATCATCACCTGCATCCGCAAGAAGATCAAAGAAAATGCGGAAGTACTGGCACGTATGGGTGTTGAGGAAACTGGTATGGGTAATGTGGGAGATAAGATCCTGAAGCATCACCTGGTAGCAGACAAGACACCTGGAACAGAAGACATTACAACAACTGCATGGTCCGGAGACAGAGGACTGACTCTGATCGAGATGGGACCGTTTGGTGTTATCGGTGCGATCACACCATGCACTAACCCAAGTGAAACAGTTCTCTGCAACACAATGGGTATGCTGGCAGGCGGAAATACAGTAGTATTCAACCCACATCCGGCAGCAGTTAAAACTTCTATTTACGCAATCAATCTTTTAAATGAGGCTTCCCTGGAATCAGGCGGCCCGGATAATATCGCTGTCACAGTTGAGAAACCAACCCTTGAGACAAGCAATATTATGATGAAACATAAAGATATCCATCTGATCGCAGCAACAGGAGGTCCTGGTGTTGTGACAGCAGTTCTTTCCTCTGGTAAGAGAGGAATCGGTGCAGGAGCAGGAAACCCGCCGGCACTGGTTGATGCTACTGCTGATATCCGTAAGGCAGCTCAGGATATCGTAAACGGATGTACATTCGATAACAACCTTCCATGTATCGCAGAGAAGGAAGTTGTTGCAGTATCTTCCGTAGTTGATGAGTTAATGCACTACATGCTTACAGAAAATGACTGCTACCTTGCATCCAAGGAAGAGCAGGATAAGCTTGTTGAAACTGTACTTGCAGGCGGCAAGCTGAACCGTAAATGTGTAGGACGTGATGCGAAGACACTTCTTTCCATGATCGGAGTTCAGGCACCGGCAAACACCCGCTGCATTATCTTCGAGGGACCGAAGGAGCATCCGCTTATCACAACAGAGCTTATGATGCCGATCCTCGGAATCGTAAGAGCAAAGGATTTTGATGACGCTGTAGAGCAGGCTGTATGGCTTGAGCATGGCAACCGTCATTCCGCACATATTCATTCCAAGAATATTGATAACATTACAAAATATGCGAAAGCAATCGACACAGCAATCCTTGTAAAGAACGGCCCGTCCTATTCCGCACTTGGATTCGGTGGAGAAGGCTTCTGTACATTTACCATTGCAAGCCGTACCGGTGAGGGACTTACAAGCGCAAGCACATTCACAAAGAGAAGACGTTGCGTAATGACAGACAGCCTTTGCATTCGTTGATCAGGAGGAACATAAATCATGGATATGAACAATGTAAATATCGAAGAAATCGTTAAACAGGTTCTCTCCGGCATGACAGGAAACGCTCCTGCAGCAGCAGCTGCAAGCGCTCCGGCTGCTCCGGCAGGAAATACAATTCCTAAAAAAGCAAGAGTGGCAATGATGACAGAGAAGAAACATTTTGAGCTTCAGGAGTATGATCTTCCGGAAGTTGGTGACGACGACATCCTTGTAAAAGTTGAGGGATGCGGTGTCTGCGGAACAGATGCTCATGAGTACAAAAATGATCCGTTTGGTCTTATTCCGGTAGTTCTCGGACATGAGGGAACCGGCGAGATCGTAAAAATGGGTAAAAACGTTAAGGTTGATACAGCTGGCAAACCGGTTAAAGTCGGAGATAAGATCGTTACATGTATGATCTTCAAAGATGATCCGGAAATCACAATGTTCGACCTCAACAAGAAAAACGTAGGCGGCGCTGACGTATACGGACTTCTTCCGGACGATGATGTTAAATTCAACGGATGGTTCGCTGATTACATCTTCATCAGAGGCGGAAGCTTTGGTTCCACATTCTTCAATGTAAGTGATCTGGATCTTGATTCCCGTATCCTCATCGAGCCATGTGCAGTACTTGTACATGCAGTAGAGAGAGCAAAAACAACAGGAATCCTGAAATTCAACAGCAGAGTTGTTGTTCAGGGCTGCGGACCGATTGGCCTGATCTGTATCGCCGTTCTTCATACAATGGGTGTTCACAACATCTGTGCAGTAGACGGAAACGAGCAGCGTCTTGAATTCGCCAAGAGAATGGGCGCAACTACAACTGTAAACTTTATGAACTTCAAGGGTGTTGAGGCACTTACTGAGGCTGTGAAAGAGGCTCAGGGCGGACATCTTGCAGATTTCGCTTTCCAGTGTACTGGAAATCCTCATGCTCATTCCAATATCTACAAATTCATCCGCAACGGCGGCGGCCTCTGCGAGCTTGGATTCTTCATCAACGGTGGAGATGCAACCATCAACCCGCATTTCGACCTCTGCTCCAAAGAGATCAACCTTGTTGGTTCTTGGGTATACAACCTCAGAGATTATGCAACAACATTTGATTTCCTTAAGAGAGCAAAAGCAATCGGACTTCCAATGTCTGAGCTGATCACTGACAAGTATCCGCTGGAAGAGATCAACGAGGCACTTGAGAAGAACCTGTCAATGACAGGTCTTAAGATCGCGGTTGTTAACAAATAACCTTAACGGGAAAGGAGAAGCAACATGGCAGAAGCTGTAGGAATTCTGGAGGTCTTCGGACTTGCGACAGCCTTTGTGGCAGCTGACGCCGGGTGCAAGGCTGCAAATGTCCACCTGGAGGTATTCGATAAGAATAAACCGGCGAATGCGGACAGCCTGCCAGTACCGCTTCTTGTCTGCATCAAGTACCGCGGAAGCGTGTCAGATGTCACAGCAGCGGTAGAAGCCGGCATGAAGGTCGCAGAGAGCATGACAGGTGTGGTACAGCATTACATAATCCCCAACCCGGAACCAGGTACACAGAAAATGCTGAAGATCAGCGCCCTGGATAAAGATTGAGAGGATTCCGCAACTTAACTTTACAAAAGTGTCGGAATCATATATGATAAAAAAGTAACGAATAGGATTCAGGAGGATAGAATCATGGCACAGGAAGCATTAGGAATGGTTGAGACAAGAGGCCTCACAGCTGCGATCGAGGCAGCAGATGCAATGACAAAAGCAGCAGAGGTTGCTCTGGTAGGAACAGAGAAGATCGGTTCCGGTCTTGTAACTGTTATGGTTCGTGGAGACGTAGGCGCTGTAAAAGCAGCAGTAGAGAGCGGAAGCGCAGCAGCATCCAGACTTGGAGAGCTTGTAGCTACACACGTGATCCCGAGACCTCATACAGACGTAGAGAAAATCCTTCCAAAGCTCTGATTCAGGCTTTGAGAGGAATAGAAATTAGTTAAGGAGTTCGCTCATGGGAAAATCATATGGATTTATAGAAATCACTGGTGTAGTTGCGGCAATCAATGCCCTGGACATCATGTGCAAAACGGCAGACGTTGAGCTGGCGTCATGGGAGCGTAAGCTGGGCGGACGACTGGTGACCCTGATCGTACAAGGCGATGTATCAGCAGTTACAGCAGCTGTCAATGCAGCAGTAGAACAGGCTATCAAGAAGCCTGCCAGCTATGCGGTAATTGCCAATCCCCACGAGGAAATCGTCAAACTGGTTGAGCTGAGTGCAAGCCGATGGAAAAAGAAACAGCAGGAAAATCCGGAAGAAGCACTGGAAAGCAAAAACAGCAGCAAAAAATAAGCTGCTGCACCAAAATAGTCAGAAGTAAACAGAACAAATAAAGCATTTATAATCCACAAGGAGGATATGATCATGACACAGGAAGCATTAGGAATGGTTGAGACAAGAGGACTTACAGCAGCTATCGAGGCAGCTGACCAGATGTGTAAAGCAGCTAACGTTGCTCTGGTAGGAACAGAGAAGATCGGTTCCGGTCTTGTAACAGTTATGGTTCGTGGAGATGTAGGAGCAGTTAAATCTGCAGTAGAGAGCGGAAGTGCAGCAGCATCCAGACTTGGAGAGCTTGTAGCTACACACGTAATTCCGAGACCTCATACAGACGTAGAGAAAATCCTTCCGGTTCTTAAATAATCTAACTGATCAGTTCCAAAACGCACCGGCCTGAGGGCCATTAAGGCTTCCGGCCGGTGTGTTTTGAGTTAAGTTCAGTCATGAAACCGAAAGAAAGCAGGTGTACTCTTGGAAACGAATAATATTGAAATGATCACAAAAATGGTGATCGATGCGATCAACAAAAACGAAGACAAGGGCAATGGTTTCGTTGTTCCTATCGGAGTTTCCGCAAGACATATTCACCTGACACAGGAGCATGTGGAGGCACTGTTCGGAGAAGGCTATCAGCTTACCAAGAAAAAAGATCTGATGGGCGGACAGTTTGCATCCAATGAAACAGTTACCATCGTAGGACTGAAGCTCCGTGCGATCGAGAATGTAAGAATCCTCGGACCTGTCCGCAGCAAATCTCAGGTTGAGGTTTCCGCAACAGATGCGATCAAGCTGGGAATGAAGGTTCCGGTACGTATGTCCGGTGACCTTGCCGGAAGCGCGCCGATCGCCATTGTCGGACCGAAAGGTGCTATTTATCTGAAAGAGGGATGTATTGTGGCCATGCGTCACATTCATATGGCTCCGAAGGATGCCCAGGCTGCGGGTGTACATGATGGTGATATTGTTTCTGTTAAAGCGGACAATGAGCGCGGAACAATCTTTAATCAGGTTAAGATCCGTGTAGATGACAGCTTTACACTGGAAATGCATATTGATACAGATGAAGCAAATGCAGCAAGAATTGCCACAGGCAATACAGTTACCATAATCAAATAATATTCCTCCTTTGGGGATGCCACTTTCTGGCATCCCTAACAGAGGATATGGAGAAAAACGGAGGCTCATATGATCGTAGGCAAAGTAGTTGGAAGCATTGTTTCCACACGAAAAAGTGAAAAACTGATAGGAAATAAATTCATGATTGTAGAGCCGGTGCATCATATGAAAGCCGAGCACAGCCAGATTGTTGCCATCGATATCATCGGTGCGGGAATCGGCGAGTATGTATTGGTGGCACAAGGAAGCGCAGCAAGAATAGGCTGCGGCGTAGAAACAGCACCGGTAGATGCCGCAATCGTCGGAATCGTAGATGACGGTGCAGGATTGGAGTAACGCCATGGATATCAAAGAATTACAGAAAATTATGCAGGAGAATGGTGTTGTCGGAGCAGGTGGTGCAGGTTTCCCTACATACATGAAACTGACAGACAAAGCGGATACCATTCTTATGAACTGTGCAGAGTGCGAACCATTACTGAAACTTCACAGACAGTTGTTGGAAAAGCACGCATATGAGATCATGAAAACATTCGATATGGTTGCGGAGACGGTAGGAGCTTCCCGGGCCATCATCGGAATCAAAAAATCTTATGTACAGACAATCAATGCCTTAAATCAGCATATCGAAGAATTCCCAAGGGTTAAGATCCATCTTCTGGATGAGGTTTATCCGATGGGTGATGAGGTTGTTCTTATTTATGAGGCAACCGGACGCGTGGTACGGCCAGGAGGACTGCCTATTGAGCAGGGAGTAGCCGTATTCAATGTAGAGACACTTTACAATGTATATCGCGCGGTAGAAGAACACAAACCGGTCACAAGCAAATATGTTTCCGTTGTTGCAGAGGTTGAGAACCCTGTTACAGTGAAAGTTCCGTTAGGATGTACACTGGAAGAGGTTGTTGCCCAGGCAGGCGGAACAACTGTGAAAGATCCAGTATATTTCGTAGGCGGCCCGATGATGGGACGTATCGGAAATGGTTCTGATCCGGTTACCAAAACAACGAACGCAATCCTGGTTCTTCCAAAGGACCATGTTATTGTCATGAAGAAGCAGCGGACTTCTTCCATAGATTTAAAGAGAGCAGCATCCATCTGCTGCCACTGCCACACATGTACAGATCTTTGCCCGAGACATAATCTGGGACATCCGATCGATCCGGCAATGTTCATGATGGCAGCATCAAACCAGGATTTCAGAAATGTAAATCCTTATATCAATTCTGCATTCTGCAGCTCCTGTGGTGTCTGCGAGATGTATGCGTGTCCGCAGAGCCTGGCTCCGAGAACACTGCTTGCAGATATGAAAGGCGGACTTCGTAAGGCCGGGATCAGACCACCTCAGGGTGTTCAGCCGAAACCGGTACAGGAGTCAAGAGAATACCGCAAGGTTCCTGAGGAGCGCCTGATGGCACGTCTGGGACTTACCAGATATGACAAGGATGCACCGCTTCAGGAAGAGCTTGTAAATGTATCCAAGGTAAAAGTTCTCTTAAGCCAGCATATTGGTGCACCGGCACAGGCAATCGTAAATGTAGGCGATATGGTAACAGAAGGTCAGATGATCGCACAGCCTGCACAGGGATTAAGTGTCGGAATCCATGCAACGATCAGCGGAAAAGTTACAGAAGTAACAGACCGCCATGTTGTAATTGCAAGAAATTAGAAAGGACGTGCACAAAATGAGTAGAGCAATCGGAATGATTGAGTTTAAAACCACACCAGCTGGTATCACTGCAGCAGATGCCATGGTTAAGACATCTGAAGTAGAGATCGTGGAGGCGCAGACAGTATGTCCGGGAAAATATATTGCAATTATCACCGGAGATTTAAGCGCAGTGAAAGCTGCTGTAGACACAGCAGTAACAACATACGAGGATAAATGCATTGACAGTTTTGTACTGGGCAATCCGCATGAGTCCATTTTCCCGGCAATCTACGGAACCACACAGGTTGAGGAGATCAGTGCCCTGGGAATCCTGGAGACCTATGATGCGGCATCCATCATCGAAGCAGCAGATCAGGCTGCAAAGACAGCAATCGTTGATCTGATCGAGCTTCGTATCGCGAAGGGTATGTGCGGTAAATCCTACATGCTTCTTACAGGTGAGGTTTCTGCAGTAGAGGCTTCCATTGAAAGAGCAAAAGAGCTGGTAGCTGAAAAAGGAATGTATATGGATTCCTCAGTGATCGCTCATCCGGACAAGAGAATGATCGATACGATCCTTTAATATTGTCTTTATATCTGAGGGATATCCTTTTGAAGGATATCCCTGCAATGACATCTGAAAAGGAGGCATCTTATGCTAGCGTTAGAGAGAAGAAATCTGATTCTCGAGAAATTACAGGAAGAGAAAAGGGTTGTTGTAAGTGAACTAAGCCAGCTTTACAATGTCTCAGAAGAAACTATCCGTCGTGATCTGGACAAGCTGGAAAAAGAGGGACTTGCCACAAAGAGTTATGGCGGTGCGGTGATCAATGAAGATGTCGGTATTGATTTACCATTTAATATTCGTAAAAACCAGAATGTACAGGGAAAGCAGAAAATGGCGGAGATTGCTGCTTCCATGGTGAATGATGGAGATCACATTTTTCTGGATGCCAGCACAACGGCAGTTTTTGTGGCCAAGGCGCTGAAAGAAAAGGAACGTCTTACCGTTGTTACCAATTCTATGGAGATCCTTCTGGAGCTCTCGGATGTATCCGGCTGGAATATTATTTCCACCGGCGGAGTGATGAAGGAGGGATATCTTGCATTTCTTGGTGCCAGAACCGAGGAAGTGATCCGCTCTTATTATGTGGACAAGGTTATTTTTTCCTGTAAGGCACTAAACGAGGATATGGGGATCATGGAATCCAAAGAAGCCTTTGGAACAACAAAAAAAGCCATGATCAATTCCGGAAAAATGCGTATTCTGGTGGTAGACAGCACGAAATTTGATCAGACTGCTTTTTCCGTGGCAGGACAGCTGCGGGATATCGAGACGATCATCACAGAAAAAAAAACCGTCTGAAAAGTGGCTGAAGCATTTCAGCGAGCATAAGATCGAATGCATCTACCCGAAATAGACGGAACATATATTGTGAAACGATTATGTTCATGAGCATGCAGTGTATGCGGAATGCGGAGATCCGCTTTACTTTATCCGAACACAGGCAGACAAAAGAGAACTGTGTTTCGGTTTGACGAGAGGGAGCAGTTTCTATGAATACATTTGAAATGAAAACAGCCATCCATTTTGGAGCTGATGCCCTGGGAAGACTGAGAGATATTCCATACAAAAGAGTCCTTGTTATCACAGATCCGTTTGTTGTAAAAAGCGGAATGATCGACATGATCACAAAACCGCTTCAGGCAGGTGGAAAAGAATTTGATATTTTCTGTGATGTTGTTCCGGATGCACCGGTTGGAAAAATTGCCGAAGGAGTCAAAAAATTCCTTCAGTATCAGCCGGAAGCAATCGTTGCAGTAGGTGGTGGTTCTGCCATCGACTCCTCCAAGGCAATCCGTGAGTTTGCCCTGAAGATCAACAATTACGGAAAGGTTGGACTGGTTGCCATTCCTACAACAAGTGGTACTGGTTCCGAGGTTACCTCTTTTGCAGTTGTAAATGATACAGAAGCACATGTGAAATATCCGTTGATCTCAGACAGCCTGACGGCCGATGAGGCGATCCTGGATGCTGAACTTGTACGCAGTGTTCCACCCGCGATCACAGCAGATACAGGTATGGATGTTCTGACTCATGCAATTGAGTCTTATGTCAGCATCAATCACAATGAATTTACTTCTGCACTTGCAGAGAAATCCATTGAGATCTGTGGTGTATATCTTTACCGTGCATATGTTGATGGTAGTGATATGCATGCAAGACAGAAAATGCATGTAGCATCCTGTCTGGCAGGACTTTCCTTTAATGCCGCAGGACTTGGTATCACACACAGTATGGCTCATCAGCTGGGAGCTATTTTCCATATTCCTCACGGAAGAGCTAATGCGATGCTGTTGCCGCATATTGTTGAATATAATGCAAATATCAACAAACGCAGCAGAAGCCAGAAGGAATATCTTCCGGCAGTAAAGAGATATTCCAATATTGCACATCTTCTTGGACTGAGTAATTATAACGAAGTTATGAGCGTAAGATCTCTTGTAAACTGGATCCAGTTTATGCAGAAAGAGATGAATATCCCACTTACCATCGAAGAGATGAAGACAATCACACCGGATGCTTATTTTGCGGCGGTTGATAAGATGGCGGATATGGCACTTGCGGATGCCTGCACAGCGGCAAATCCGCGTGTACCTAAGAAAGAGGATATTATTAAGATTTATACTAAACTTTGGTCTTTTTGATAAAAGATGAAAACCGCAAAGGGGCCGCAAAGCCGCGGCCCCTCTGCACACCCCTCGGGCTTTTTTTAGAGTGCTTGACTATGACGGGCGGAAGGGTATTGACTTGTGCCTGTATGCTGCGGTTGTTCCGGGTTGAACGTTGTGCCGATGGGGCGCCGTGGGCGCCTTGAATGTGTGACGTTTTGACGGAGACTGGCGCGTTTGTGAACGCCGCGCTTGGTTTGCCGGGATGGTTGTGGTGTGTTACGTTTGCGTGGAATACGTGGACGCGTTTGTGGACACTGCGCCTGGTTTGCTGGGATGGTTGTGGTGTGTGTTACGTTTGCGTGGAATACGTGGACGCGTTTGTGGACACTGCGCCTGGTTTGCCGGGATGATTGTGGTGTGTGTTTACGTATGTGTGGTATGCGTAGCATTTTGAGGATTGTAAAATTGGTCTGATATGGGTGGGATTATTTATCAGGAGTTGCTGGGAGGTTGAGCTGGGATGGAGGTTTATACCGGGTATGGTGATAAGGGGATGACGGATCTTTCCCATACGAAGAATGTTTCAAAGTCGGATGATCGGATTTGTCTGATGGGGTCAGTTGAGGAGCTGATGAGTCATATTGGGCTTGTGCGGGTTCTGGTTGATGATGTGGATGTTGTCCGGATGCTGGAGAAGATCTCGGAGACTTTGAAGAAGATTATAGATGGGGTTTCTGATCCTTATAATCGGGAGTTTAAGGTCAGTGAAGACCGGACGGAGCTTCTGGAGGAGGAGATTGGCCGGATGAAAGAGATTTTTTCCGGAGAGAGGCTTCCGATTCTTCCGGGGGATTCCCGGGTTGCGGCTGAGGTTGATGTGACAAGAGCTGTGGCCAGAAGAGCTGAGAGAGAGCTTGCGCTGGTCAGTGTGAAGTTTGGATCGGATACCGGAGCCAAGAAATATATGAACCGACTGTCAGATTATTTTTATGTACTGGCAAGGTATGTGGATGCAGCGAAGATCAAAGAGAAGAATGAAGCTTCTGAAGGTGTTCAGGGAGCTGCGAAATCAGAAACTACCGGGACTGAAGCGAATGTTGTGACAGAAGCTGCAGGAACTGTTGGGAATAGTGCAGATGTTGTAGCGGGTACATCGGCGGTGGATGTAGGAGCACAGGAGCCACAGATGGTGCAGAAAAGTGCTGTACAGGCTTTTAATGCGCAGAATGGGACTGTGACAACAACAGCGGGAGGAAATACGGCAATGGCACAGAATGACAGTATGGCAGCAAACACGGCGATGATCCAGGAAGTGCTGAAGCGTATGGGTATCCAGGGGCGTATCACACTGGATTCTGCCAAGCGACTCATTGAGAGGATCGAGCAGGAAGCTTTGAGAAGAAACAAGCCTTCTGTAATTGCGGTATGCAGTCCGGATGGAAATCCGGTTGCGGTTCATGTGATGGATGGATCTTTTCTTGTAAGTTTTGATATGGCCGTAAAAAAGGCCTATACATCTGTGGCAGTGAAGATGTCCACCATGGAGCTTTCCAGACTGACACAGCCGGGCCAGACATTTTATGGTCTTGGAAAAATGAGTGACAACATTGTGATATTCGGAGGCGGCGTGCCCCTGAAGGTTGGAGACACCATCATCGGCGGTCTCGGTATCAGCGGCGGCACCGGCGAAGAGGATAACAGCCTCGCGGAGTATGGACTGCAGGTGCTGAATGAGGTACTGTAGGATACAGGATAAAAACAAAACGTATAGACAGCTCAGAGAGCATAAATAAAAAGGGACGTGTCACAGTAATGATTTTTGAATCAATACTGCTGCACGTCCCTTTTAAACGGATTATTTCCAGTTAAGCTTCAGGCATTTAACGGAGATATCCCTTTTTTCTGGTGCCTGGACCATGTTCTGGATGAAATGGGTTTTTGTCATGGTTTTTCCGGGCTTTAGGTTCAGTGTCAGATTTTTGACGGTAGGTTTGGCGGCCGGTGTGGTTACGGTAATAGTGATCTTACGATTGACACCGTTTAAGTTTGCGGTAACTGTGGCTGCCCCTTTTTTCTTTGGGACAAGATAGTTTTCGGAAATGGCGAGTACAGAAGGCTTGCTGGATTTTGCATTTTTGATGTTGATCGGGAAATTAATGTCTGAAAACTCATCTTCGATCACACCGTCGGTATCACGGATGGTGGAAGTGGTTCCTTAGGTCACGACCCGGACTCTGGCGTGGGCATCCTGGGGAAGCAGGAGCACAATAACGGAAAAAAGTATCAGGAAAAAAATTGCTTCGATGGTTTTTATTTTTCTTTTACACATAACAAACCCCCTTTTTTTATGAGCATTCCGGCTGTTACTGAACAGAGAACCGGGTACTCCGTGAATTTATGGTCCTCTGCTGTGGGACAGTATAAACAGATTCTTTCTCTTATAGCATTATAACAGGAAAAACAGGGAGAGCGTGCTTTGTGATTTTTTTGTATCAATTGGCAATTTATCTGTAAATATGTTAAAATAATATATTCGGAAAACAGCAGCGATTCGACAATGAAAAAGAGAAGCGTTACAGTTCCGGTGGGAACGTAACAGAAAGGATCATGTCGATTTATGACGAAACAGGAACTTTTAAAGACCCACTTCGGGTATGATACTTTCAGAGAAGGGCAGGAAGCAGTGATCGATGCGCTTCTTGAAGGAAAAGATGTTCTGGCAGTGATGCCAACCGGCGCAGGAAAATCGATCTGCTATCAGGTACCGGCACTGATGATGAAGGGGATCACGCTGGTGATATCACCATTGATATCCCTTATGAAGGATCAGGTGAGAAGCCTGAACCAGGCCGGTATCTCAGCAGCATACCTCAACAGCTCTCTGACGCAGGGGCAGTATTTCACAGCCTTACGCTATGCAAAGGCAGGACGATATCCGATCATCTATGTAGCACCGGAGAGGCTTACCACAGAGGCGTTTCTGGATTTTGCGCTGAGTGCGGATATTTCCATGATCGCAGTGGATGAGTCACATTGTGTATCACAGTGGGGACAGGATTTTCGGCCAAGCTATCTGAAGATTGCAGAGTTTGTGGCACAGCTTCCAAAAAGACCGGTAATCAGTGCATTTACAGCTACAGCCACGAAGGAGGTCAGGGAGGATATTGCAAGACTTCTGGGACTTCAGGATCCCTTTTGCACAACCACAGGATTTGACCGGGAAAACCTTTATTTTGCAGTGAAAACACCGAAAGATAAATATAAGGAAGTACACGATTACATACTGGAGCATCCGGACGACAGTGGAATCATCTACTGTCTCACCAGAAAGCTGGTGGAGGAGGTCTGCGGAAAGCTGATCCGTGACGGCATTACGGCCACCAGATATCATGCAGGACTTTCTGATGAGGAACGCCGGAACAATCAGGATGATTTTATTTATGACCGCTGTCGTGTGATGGTAGCCACCAATGCATTTGGAATGGGGATTGACAAGTCTGATGTGCGCTATGTCATTCATTATAATATGCCGAAGAACATGGAAGGCTATTATCAGGAAGCAGGCCGTGCGGGCCGTGACGGCGATCCTGCGGAATGTATCCTGCTTTACAGCGGGAAGGATGTGGTTACCAATCAGTATCTTATCGAGAGAGGACAGGATAACCAGGAAATGGATGCGGCAGCCTGGCGCCTTGTCCGGGAACGTGATCAGGAGAGACTGAAGAAGATGACCTTTTACTGCTTTACCCATGATTGTCTGCGTGAGTACATCCTGAAATATTTTGGGGAATACGGAAAAAGCTACTGTGGAAACTGCCTGAACTGCCAGACTGAGTTTGAAGAGCAGGATGTGAGCCGGGAGGCCAGGGCAATGATCCGGTGCGTGGAAAGCAGTGGTCAGAGATACGGGGTGAATGTGATCCTGGATACTCTGCGTGGTGCATCTACGGCGAAGATCCGGCAGTATGAGATGGATGGAAATCCGGAATATGGAGTCTGTGCAAAGATCCCGGCACACCGGCTGCGGCAGATCTTTAATTATCTGGTACTGAAGGAATATCTTCATCTGACGGATGACGGATATACTATTGTGAAGCTGACCGCCGCTTCCAGGTCATTTCTGGAAGATGGGCATATCCTCACAATGAAAATGCCAAAAGAGCAGGAGCTGAAGAAAAAAGAGAAACGGAGCAGACTTCCGAAATCTGCAGTCGGTGATCTGGGAGAACAGGATGAGCCCCTTTTTCAGAAGCTCCGTGCTCTTCGCCTGGAGATCGCCAGAGAGGAAAAAATTCCCCCTTATATGGTCTTTTCCGACAAAACCCTTATCCATATGTGTATTCTGAAGCCTGGAAACGAGGAGGAAATGCTGAATGTGACAGGAGTCGGCAGGCACAAGTACGAAAAATACGGAAAAAGGTTTATAGACGCGGTGAAAAATCTGTAGGAAAGAGACTTTTGCCGTCGGAAAATGAAGAGCGAAATGTTCTGAAATTTCTTGCATTTTAAAGAGGCATTTGTTAGAATAAGACAAGCAGGAAACATCCGGCGGCTATAGTGCGGCCGGATCGTTTTTAACTGTATCATATTTCTGCTGCACGTTCCGGTGCAGCGTACAGGCATTTCGCAAGCAGAGTTCTATGCAGCAGTGGAATCCCTTCGAGTAGATGGACCGACTGTGTGAGATATCCGTCGGTCAGAAGCAAGCAGTGAGGTGGGTGATCGTATCCGCTTTCAATTAAGACATAATCAGGTGCTGGTCACTGAGTGAACAGAGATCAGACTTCTTCACGATCTGCGTCGGCTTTTTCATGCAGAAAATCTGCCCTGCCGGCTTTTTTTCTTATACAGAAGAGTAGCATGTATTCATAAAGACATGAACATAGCCCGTCTGCAAAACGGGAATCCGTTCCGGCATGACTGTTCTCCGCCAGGCCGAAAAAACTGTATTTACATACAACAGCCCATCCTCAAAAAGCAGGATATCCGCAATATGTGCGAGATCCTGCTTTTTGTCATGTAATGCTCAGGTATGTACCATTAGGACGTGAAAAATATTTCAGCGTCTTTTATATTTGCCGGGGGTGATTCCCTTGTACTTTTTGAAGGTACGGATAAAGTAGCTCAGATCATTAAAGCCATTCCGGTAGGCGATCTCCGTGATGGAATCATCGGTGGTAGCCAGCTGGCAGCAGGCCTGTTCGATCCTCTGGCGGTTGAGGTAATCCATTGGTGTCTGATGAGTCATCTCGGAAAAGAACCGGCAGAAATATTTGGGAGACATGGAAACCGAAGCGGAAAGCTCCTGCAGGGTAATGGGGCTGGCATAGTTCTTTTCAATAAATTCTACGACCTGCTTCAGCTGGACAATGCGCTTGTAATCTCGTCTGGTTTTCCGCAGGCTTTCCAGGTAGTAATGATTACCAAAAACCAATCCGAAAAAGTGGTAAAATTGTCCAAATACAACCAGCTCATATCCTGGCTTCCTCTGCCAGAAAGAATCAAAAAGAGAGTTCACTGCTCTCCGGATATCAGGCTGCTTTTCAGTGAAATGGTGATAGATCAGCAGCTCCTGGTGGCTGATCTTCTGCATATATTCTGTGCAGACGGAATTAAATTTCAGAAACATGTTCATATCAAAAACAATGCACTGATAGATACAATCCTGAGGAATTCCGGAATGCAGAACTCCACTATTGACAAAAATTACATCTCCGGCTTTGGCTGTAAAACTTTTTTCGTCTAAAGTGACGGTGAGAGTGCCCTGTAATACACGCATGATTTCACATTCCACATGCCAGTGGTAGGACATGACATAGCGTGGATGGCTGCTGTCAATGTGGTGGAATTCAAAAGGAAATTCATAGGTACCTCGAAGTCTGTCCTCATTTCTTCCAAGATCGTGCAAAATACAACCCTTCTTTCTTAAATTTTATAGATTTTTTAGGAACTCATACGAAAAAGTGAATATTGTACTGTTTTTTGCTATTATAACACAAGTAATTTAAAAGATGCAATCGTATAATAAAAGCATAGTTCGGACAGGGGGTGTCGGGTTACTGTTCATTGGTAATATTCTGCGAGGTGTTTTTTGTGAGCGAAGGCCACAGAAAACCTGAGACATACCGTGCGGATTTATGCGATCAGCATAGATTCGGTGCATCGCGAAGCGTGTTGCTGAGAACGGAGTGAACAGTAATGTTGTCAGAACCTGAAAAACCTGTAAGTTATAATAGTGAATATAAATTTAGGAGGTAATTGTTACTATGGCAAAGAGCAGATTAGTAGGCAGCTATCCGGTTATCGGTATCAGACCAACCATCGACGGACGTAGAGGAGCCCTCGATGTAAGAGGATCTCTGGAAGACCAGACTATGAACATGGCCAAATCCGCAGCAAAGCTTTTCGAGGAGAACCTGAAATATTCAAATGGTGAGCCTGTAAAAGTTGTTATTGCTGATACCACCATCGGACGAGTTGGTGAGAGCGCTGCATGTGCGGATAAATTCCGTAAAGAGGGTGTAGATATTACTCTTACAGTTACACCATGCTGGTGCTACGGAGCTGAGACTATGGATATGGATCCACAGACCATCAAGGCTGTATGGGGATTCAACGGAACAGAGAGACCTGGTGCTGTATATCTGGCATCCGTTCTTGCTACACATGCACAGAAGGGTCTTCCGGCATTCGGTATCTACGGACATGACGTTCAGGAAGCTGACGACACATCCATTCCGGAAGATGTTAAAGAGAAACTGTTAAGATTCGGCCGCGCAGCAGTTGCAGCTGCATCCATGAGAGGTAAATCCTACCTGCAGATCGGTTCTGTTACAATGGGTATCGGCGGATCCATTATCGATTCTGATTTCATCGAGTCCTATCTCGGAATGAGAGTTGAGTCTGTTGATGAGGTAGAGATCATCCGTCGTATGACAGAGGGTATCTACGATCACGAAGAGTTTGAGAAAGCTCTCAAATGGGCAAAAGAGACCTGCAAGATCGGCTGGGACAAGAACCCGGAAGAGCTTCAGTTCTCACCAGAGAAGAAAGAGGAGCAGTTCGAGTTTGTTGTTAAGATGGCAGTTATCATCAAAGAGCTGATGAACGGCTGTGATAATCTTGCTCCGGAATTCTCCGAGGAAGCAATCGGACACAATGCTCTTGCAGCTGGATTCCAGGGCCAGAGACAGTGGACAGACTTCTACCCGAACGGTGACTTCGCAGAGGCTATGCTGAACACATCCTTCGACTGGAATGGCGCTCGTGAGCCGTATATTCTTGCTACAGAGAACGATGTTCTTAACGGACTTGGAATGCTGTTCATGAAACTCCTTACAGGACGTGCTCAGATCTTCGCTGATGTTCGTACATACTGGAGCCCGGAGGCAGTTAAGAAAGCTACAGGATATGACCTTGAGGGTGTTGCCAAAGAAGCTGGCGGATTCCTTCATCTGATCAACTCCGGTGCTGCTTGCCTGGATGCTAACGGACAGGCTAAAGAGGCTGACGGAACACCAGTTATGAAACAGTGGTGGGATGTTACAGAGGCAGACCAGAAAGCAATCATGGACAACACAGAGTGGTGTATGGCCGACAACGGATACTTCCGTGGAGGCGGATACTCCAGCCGTTATGAGACTCGTGCTCAGATGCCTGCAACTATGATTCGTCTGAACCTTGTAAAAGGTCTTGGACCGGTTCTTCAGATCGCAGAGGGATGGACAGTAGCCCTTCCGGAAGAGGTATCTGACAAGCTCTGGAAACGTACAGACTACACATGGCCATGTACATGGTTCGCTCCAAGATGTGATGGCAAAGAGGGACCGTTCAAAACAGCTTATGATGTAATGAACAACTGGGGTGCTAACCACGGTGCGATCTCCTACGGACACATCGGTGCAGACCTGATCACAATGTGCTCTATGCTGAGAATCCCGGTATCCATGCACAACGTTCCTGAGAAGGATATCTATCGTCCGGCAGCTTGGAACGCATTCGGTATGGAAAAAGAGGGTGCAGACTTCCGCGCTTGCAAGAATTATGGACCACTTTACAAATAAATCATATTGTTAAGATAACGGAAATCGAGTAGGAGGGAGTGATTAGCTCCCGTCCTCTCACACCACCGTGCGTACCGTTCGGTACACGGCGGTTTCAATAGTTGATGTGCACAGACTGATAGGCTGTGGCTAAATCATAAAAGCCACCGTTTATCAGTCTTTCTTTTGTCATGGCTTTCTTAACTGTTGTCAGATTCGCACAATACCAGTGTCCTCTCCGGCAGTTTGCTGCCATGTTCGCATAGTATTCGTGTACTCCCATCTTTATCAGATTTCTTTTCTTTGTTCTTGGAAGTTTCCACTGTTTCCATATACACATGCGTATTCTGTGATAGAGCCATCCGTTGATGTCTTCAATATTGTTTTTTCATGCTTGCTATTCCGTAATAGTTCAGCCATCCTCTTGCATATACCTTGATTTTCTCAAGGCTTGGTTTGATTGACTGTACAGACTTACGGGAAGATAACTCTTTCAGTCTCGACTTAAACTTCTTCCATGACTTTGGATGAACGCGAACGTAGATACCGTTCCCATTCCTTCCCAATGCAAAGCCAAGAAACTTAAAATTTCGGATTGCAAACACGCTGACAGTACGGCTTTTCTCTCTGTTGACTGTAAGTTTCAGCTTCTCTTCCAGATATTTCGTACTGCTTTCCAGAAGTCTCTCCGATGCCCGTTTGCTCTTCGCAAGGAGCACAATGTCATCTGCATATCGGATACATGGGACTCCTCTCTTTACAAACTCCTGGTCAAACTCATTAAGGTAGATATTCGCCAGTAATGGGGATAGGTTTCCTCCTTGTGGCGAACCTTCCTCTGTTTCCATCACCACTCCATTCTCCATTACCCCACTTTTCAGATAACGCTTAATCAACTGTACCACCCGTTCGTCCTTTACGGTCTTGCGCAGTAAGTTAATAAGGATTTCATGGTTAAGTGTATCAAAGTATTTCGATAAATCTAAGGATACTGCATAAGTGTATCCTTTTTCTGCATACTCCTTCACTTTAAGTATTGCGTCTTTGGCGCTTCTGCCCGGACGATAGCCAAAGCTACCATCTGCAAACAGCGGTTCATAGATTGGCACTAACTGTTGGGTTATTGCCTGTTGGATGGTACGGTCTATCACCGTTGGTATGCCAAGCTTTCGCACACCACCGTCTGGTTTTGGAATTTCAACCCGCCTTACCGGAGATGGAGTATATTTTCCTCTGAGTATCCGGTTTTTCAGTTCCTGTTGATGTTCCTTTAGATATGGCAGGGTTTCTTCGATACTCATTCCATCAATACCTGCCGCTCCTTTATTCGCCTTCACTCTTTTATACGCTCTGTTTAGATTATCTTTGTACAGTATCGCTTCCAAGAGTTTCGGCTGTGCACTGTCTCTTTCTTTCCATATCCGATTGAATGACCTTGACGCTTTCGCATACCCTTCATGTTCCGCACTATCTCTTTGCGAACAGCCACTTTTTGTGTTTTCTGTCATCATCAGTCATTCCTCCTTTCCCAGTCATACTCAAGACTCCTACTGATTCGGTCCTTCACCTTTCGGCTACTATGACCTCTGCTGACTTCTGTGCGTTCAGCACTGCTTTGTACAGTGGTTACTCCTTTCGGAGCATACCGCACAGACCTCCCCGGGTACCACACGTTTCTTCCTCTCCATCCATCTGCCTTATTTATCACGCATGATTCCGTGTAGTTATTGGGCTTTGACTTGGATAGCAGCCTTACCCTCATGCATAACCTTATATGAGATTTCTGTTCGTCAGACCAGAGATTTGCCCGTGGTTAGTCTGTTCCCACATCCGGCTTCCTTCGGATTCCGTCTCACGATGGACACCCTTGCCTTCGGCTATATCCTTCCCACTACCGGGCGGATTCGGGACTTTAACCCGTTAGAAACGTGCGCCGCCGGGCGCACTATCAAATCCTCCGGCATGTATGTGCCGGAGGATTTTTTTGTGCTATGGCGTATGGATAGTTGGGAAATATACTGTTCGGATCTAAGGAAAAAAGTTATAATAGAAAAAGATATATATGAACACGGGAGGTTACGGAGATGAAATATATACAGCTGAACAACACAGATCTGAATATCAGTCCCATCTGTCTCGGAACAGCAGGATTTGGAGATAAATCAGACCTGGAAAAAAGCTTTGAGATTCTGAACGCATTTGTACGCGCAGGTGGAAATTTTATTGATACGGCAAATGTCTATTGCAAATGGCTAAAAGGACATGGAAACTGCAGTGAGCAGATCATAGGAAAATGGCTGAAAGAGAGTGGCATGCAGGGAAAAGTTATTGTGGCAACGAAGGGCGCGCACTATTCCTTTGAGGATCCGGGCCGCAGCAGAGTGAACAAAGAAGATATCCGCATGGATCTGGATGAGAGCTGCCGTACACTGGGAAAAGATGAGATAGATTTTTACTGGCTTCACAGAGACGATCCGAAGAAACCGGCGGAGGAAATCGTGGATATTCTGGAAGAATTGAAAAAAGAAGGCAGGATCCGTTATTATGGATTTTCCAATTACCGCACAGAGAGGCTGAAAGAAATTGCCCGGTGTCTGAGAGAACGAAATCTTTCAGGGATCACAGCAGTATCCAATCAGTGGAGTCTTGCAGAAATCAATCCCGGAGGAAACACAAATCCTGATCCTACACTTGTGGAATTTTCCAGAGAAGAATATCAGTGGCACTGTGAGATAGGCGCTGCTGCCGTTCCGTTTTCTTCCACTGCAATGGGATTTTTTTCAAAACTTCAGAAAATGGGGCTTTACTTTACAGAAGCAGAGATGGATGAATCCTGGATGCGGGAGAAAGAATCACAGATCACAGGTCTTTCAGAAAGCATGAAAAAATCCTACTGGAACGAGACAAACCTTCGCACATATCTGAAGCTGTTAAAGCTGCAGAAAGAAACCGGCCACAGCCTGCAGTCCCTGTCTCTGGCATACTTTTTCCATCAGCCATTCCAGACTGTACCTGTAACCGGCGTCAGCAATCCTTCACAGCTAAAAGATGTGCTGGATGCCTGTGAGATCGACCTTGCACCGGAACTGTTCGGAGGCTGGGTGAGTGCAGGAGGTGATCGATGAAACTGATCCATTTATCAGACCTTCACCTGGGAAAACGTGTCAATGAGTTTTCCATGATCGAAGATCAGAAATATATTTTGAACGAAATCCTGAGGATCATTGATAAAGAAGCACCGGACGGGGTTCTTCTTGCGGGGGATCTTTATGACAGACCGGTTCCGTCTGCGGAAGCCGTGCAGCTTTTTGACCGGTTTCTTACGCAGTTGGCAGAAAGGAAGATCCCGGTGTATGCCATCAGCGGAAATCATGACAGTGCGGAAAGAATCGCTTTCGGTTCACAGATCATGAGCAGCAGCGGGATCTGCATGTCCCCGGTATACGATGGAAAAACAGAAAAGTACTGTTTAACGGACAGCTATGGAGAAGTGTGGATCCATCTGCTTCCATTTGTGTGTCCGGCAACTGTGAGGCACGGACTGGAAGGAGAAGAAGAGGCGGATGAGATCCGTACCTACCAGGAGGCAGTGCAGGCGGCAGTTGCACATATGGAGATTGATAAACGTCATCGAAATGTATTGATCGCCCATCAGTTTGTGGTAGGTGCCATGCGCTGCGATTCTGAAGAGATTTCCGTTGGAGGTATCGACCAGGTGGAGGCAGATGCGTTCCGGGATTTTGACTATGTGGCACTTGGACATATCCACAGTCCTCAGAATGTGGGAAGCGAGCACATCCGTTACTGCGGAACGCCTTTGAAATATTCTTTTTCCGAGGCAGGACAGCAGAAATCCGTGACAGTTGTGGAGCTTCTGGAAAAAGGAAATCTCAAGATCAGGGAGATTCCGCTGAAGCCTCTTCGGGATATGCGAAAACTGAAAGGCACATACATGGAGATCACATCACTGTCCAGTTATCAGGACACAAATACAGAGGATTATGTGCAGATCACGCTGACAGATGAAGAAGATATCGTAGATGGAATGCAGAAGCTCCGTACTATTTATCCGAATCTGATGAGACTGGAATATGATAACCGACGCACAAGAGAAAACCAGCAGATCGCAGGTACAGAAACGGTGAAAAGGAAATCCGAGCTGGAATATTTTGAGGAATTTTTTGAACTGCAGAATAACCAGCCCATGAATGAAGAACAGCGGAAATATTCCGAAGACCTGATCCGTAAGATCCAGGAGGTGAAACAATGAGACCGGAAAAACTGACCATCAGTGCCTTCGGGCCCTATGCGGACAAAACAGAGATTGATTTTTCAAAGCTTGGAGAGGGAGGTCTCTACCTGATCACCGGTGACACCGGAGCGGGAAAAACCACGATCTTTGATGCGATCACCTTTGCGTTATATGGAAGAGCCAGTGGAGAAGTAAGGGAATCAGCCATGTTCCGGAGTAAGTATGCAAAAGATTTCACAGAGACTTTTGTAGAGCTTGTTTTTTCCTATCAGGGAAAAACCTATCACGTGCGCCGGAGTCCGGAATATATGGCTCCGAAAAAAAGAGGCACCGGACAGACTCTTAGGAAAGCTGAGGCACAGCTGATCTATCCGGATGAACGTCAGCCGGTGACAAAGGCAAAAGATGTTACTGCGGCAGTGGAACAGCTTCTGGGACTGAGTTATGATCAGTTCACACAGATCGCAATGATCGCACAGGGGGATTTTCAGAAATTACTTCTGGCAGGAACTACACAGAGAGGAGAAATCTTCCGACAGCTCTTTCATACAGGGCTTTATCAGCAGGTTCAGATGAAACTTAAGGATGCGTCAATAGCCAGATATAAGGAATATGATGAAATGCGCCGCAGTATTGCCCAGTATTTGGATGGAGTGAAAACGGAGACTGCTTCATGGCAGGAGGCAGAGGAATTTGACGAACTGAAAAAGATAAAATTCGAGGGAAAACTGGAGCGGAGTCTGGAACTTCTGAAGCAGTTTCTGGAATATGGTGAAGCACAGGAAAAAGAGCTCCGGGAAAAAGAAGACTCGCTTAATCAGGATATACGAAAAGCAGAAGAGGCACAAAATCTCGTGGCTCAGAAACGAAATCTGGAGCTGAAAAAGAAAAAAGCGGAAAAAGATCTGGAAGAATTAACACCACTTCTGCAGCTTGCAGTAGAAGAAGCGGAAAAATATAAAGATGCAGATCACAGATGTGAAGAGCTTGGAATCAGGATCCGTGAAAAAGAAGAAAAGCTGAAAAAATATCAGGAGCTGGAAAAGCTGAAAAAAGAGCTGGAAACAATCGAAGGAAAGCTCGAAACAGTCAGTGAAAAAAAAGAGAAGGATATTTCCGAAGAGCAGCTTTTGCAGAAAAAAGATGAGGAAGAAAAAAAACGCCTTTCAATACTGGCAAATGCAGGAGAAGAACTACAAAAATATAAGTTTGAGTACAATAAACTGGACAGTGAAAAACGAAGCTATGACAGCTGTCTGCTGACGGAAGAAGAGATCAAAAAAGAACAGAAACAGATAGATGGATGGCAGGAAGAAATCATCCGGAAAGAAACGCAGCAGAAGGAAGAGCTGGAGCAGCAAAAGAAAGACAAGGCGCTGTTGGACAGCGCGGAGCTGGAACTTCAGAAAGCAGAGACGAAAAAGACAGAAGGGCTTCGGAAAAAGAAAGAATTAGAAGGACTGATTGCTCTGGTCAAGGAGTTTCAAGGGGCTTATAATGCCACGAAAGAGCAGCAGGAAAAATATAAGATTTCCATTGAAAAAGTACAAAAACAGAGAGAAGTTTACCAGAAACTGTTTCAGAGTTTTCTGGACGCGCAGGCAGGGCTCCTGGCGCAGGAACTGAAAGAGGGCTGCCCGTGCCCGGTATGTGGTTCTTTCGAGCATCCGCGTCCGGGAATACTTCCCAAAGGACAGGTTGTGGATCAGGAAATCCTGGACAGAGAGAAACAAAAGCTGGACAGACTGGAGAATGACGCAAATACGCAGAGTGTGGAAGCAGGAAAACGAAAAGAACGCCAGAAAACATTATGGCATCAGATCCAGAGGGAGGCACAAGAGCTTTTACATGAGACGGAATGGAAAAAGCTGATCCCTTTGCTGAAAGAAAAACAGGACCAATGTGAAAAGCAGCTGGCAGACAGCGAGGAAGAGATTCGCATAGCAATAGAACGTAAAAAAAAGAAGAACGAAACAGAAACGTGGATCGAAAAGCTGGAAACAGAGATCGTTCAGTTACAGGAAGAGAAAAATCAATGTGACAGAAAACAGGCCGGTCTTCAGACAAGAGACGTGGAAAACAAAAAGCAGCAGCAGATAACAGCAGAAGAGATCCGAAAACTGATTCAGAAAAGTCTGGTGACAGGAAATGGAGAAGTGACGGACAACACAGCTGCAGGATTTGAAAGACAGATACAGGATATGCTCAGCTGCCTGTCAGAAAAAGTTCAGGGAAAGGAAAAAGAAGCAAAACAGAAACAGGATCTTGAGAAGCTGATCATAGAAAGAGAAAAGACTCTGAAAGAACTGGGAAGAGTTATCAATGAAGCTGCACAGGACATCGTACGTCTGGAAACAGAGAGGAAGAACAAAGCACAGAAAGTGGATGAGCTGAACGATGAGCTCGGAGAAGGTGGAAAAGAATCTCTGGAACAGGAAATAAAAACACAGAGGAAGCTGTATGAAGAGCTGAAAGAAAGCAGCAGAAGAGCTCAACAGAAATTACAGGAGATCCGGGCGGAAAAGGAAAGAATAACAGCGGTTGTAAAAAACTTTGAGGAGCAGAAAAAAGAAATCGGAGAAGTAGATGAGGATGCGCTCAGAGAGCAGTACAGCCGTTTTAGGGAAGAGAAAACACAGCTTTCGGAAAAACGAAAAGCACTTTTTTCTGTTCAGAAGGGAAATGAGGAAATATATCAGAAAGTGCAGGTACGTCAGACGGAAATGACTGCGGCTGAAAAAGAATATGTCTGGATGAAAAATCTTTCGGATACAGCCAACGGAAAACTGAACGGAAAGGCAAAGATCGAGCTGGAAACTTATATCCAGATGGCATATTTTGACCGGATCCTGCGAAGAGCCAATCTCCGTCTTATGACCATGAGCAGCGGTCAGTACGAGCTGAAACGCCAGGAACAAAGCAAAAATCAGAAAGAAAAAGCAGGTCTTGATCTGAATGTCATTGATCACTATAACGGAACAGAACGAAGTGTAAAGACATTGTCCGGTGGGGAATCCTTCCAGGCATCTTTATCCCTGGCGTTGGGACTTTCCGATGAGATCCAGGCTTCAGCCGGGGGAATCCGGCTGGATTCCATGTTTGTGGATGAAGGATTCGGTTCTCTGGACGAGGAGTCTCTGGAGCAGGCATTAAAAGCGCTGAACAGCCTTGCAGACGGCAGACGCCTGGTAGGAATTATTTCCCATGTCTCCGAACTGAAGGAACGAATTGATAATAAGATCATCGTTACCAAGCAATGTGGAGGAGAAGGTGTGGGAAGCAGCATTCGGATACAGTAACGCAGAAATAAGATAAAAATAAGATAAAGATAAGATAAAAAAGCCCCGGCCGGGATGATATATATGTATCGTCCCGGCCGGGGCTTCTTATATAGCTTTTTATTTATACAGCAGGTATGTTATCAGAGAATCAGTCTTTCTGATAGTTTTTCTTCTGTTCCTTCTTGGCCTCGCAGGTAAGCTCAATACCAAGCTTACGGAAGCTGATCACATCCACATCGGAAAGCATTACGGAAGTATGAACCTGGCATCCGCGGAGATTCGGGATCTGTTCCAGGGCAAGGCGTGCGGCATCGCTGGTTGTAGCACTCATGGAAAGGGCGATCAGGATCTCATCAATGTGAAGACGTGGATTTTTGCTTCCAAGATATTTGGTCTTCAGCTGCTGGATCGGATGGATGGCATCAGGGGAGATCACATGGAGATCGTGATCGACACCTGCCAGCTCTTTCAGGGCGTTGAGAAGAAGAGCCGCGGATGCGCCGAGAAGATCGGAGGTTTTTCCGCATACGATCTTTCCGTCGGGAAGTTCCAGAGCGGCAGCAGGGCCATTGGTTGCTTTTTCCTTTTCGAGGGCAGCCGGAACAACCTTACGGTCAGTGATCTCTGCATGAGCCTGCTGGAGAAGAAGCTCGATCTTACGTACCTCATTCTCTGTGCCGGAGCCGGAAACCAGAGCGTTCATGCTCTTATAATAACGGCGGATGATCTCCTGGCGGGAAGCCTCCTGGCATACTTCATCGTCAACGATGCAGTTACCTGCCATGTTGACACCCATATCTGTCGGAGATTTATAAGGGCAGCTGCCCATGATCTTCTCAAACATGGCCTGTACAACAGGGAAAACTTCTACGTCACGGTTATAGTTGACGGTAGTTTTGCCGTAAGCCTCCAGATGGAACGGGTCGATCATGTTGACATCGTTCAGATCTGCAGTGGCAGCCTCGTAGGCAAGGTTTACCGGATGTTTCAGAGGAATGTTCCAGATCGGGAAGGTCTCGAATTTTGCATAGCCGGCTTTTACTCCACGTTTGTATTCGTGGTAAAGCTGGGAAAGGCAGGTTGCCATCTTTCCACTTCCTGGTCCCGGGGCTGTGATCACGACCAGAGGTCTGGTAGTTTCAATATAATCATTCTTTCCGTAACCCTCGTCACTTACAATGAAGGAAGTGTTGCTTGGATAGCCGGGGATCAGGTAAAGCTTGTAGACACGGATTCCCAGCTTCTCCAGACGTTTTTTGAAGAGATCGGCACTTTCCTGGCCGGAGTACTGTGTGATGCATACGCTTCCCACATACAGGCCACGGCTTGTAAACGCATCCATAAGGCGGAGAACGTCTTCGTCATAGGTGATTCCAAGATCGCCACGTACTTTATTCTTGTCAATGTCATTGGCGCTGATAACAATAACGATCTCCGCCTGATCAGAAATCTGCATCAGCATGCGGAGCTTGCTGTCCGGTTCAAAACCCGGAAGAACGCGGGATGCATGGTAGTCGTCAAACAGTTTGCCGCCGAATTCAAGATAAAGCTTGTTGCCGAACTGACCGATTCTTTCACGGATGTGTTCTGACTGCATTTTCAGATATTTGTCATTATCAAAACCTATTTTCATTTGTCTGATTTCCTCTCCTATTTAATTTTCCAATTCACTGGGAACAGTATACTACAACTTTACGTTCACTGGCAATATCCAGTGCGGTGTTTTTTTGATGGTATTTTTGTAATCTCGCAGTTGATTTATATGGTTTTTCTCTTTATAATAAAGAAATGACAAGAGGAGGAAAAAAATGAATAATCAATTGAATAATGATCAGGACGGGAAGCGACCTGACAATAAAGATCCCAGGCAGGGATCAGGTAAAAATCATCAGTCGATCCTGGCTTTTCTGATATGCCTCCTGGTCACACTGGTGTGCTTCGCGTTGTTTACCAATATGCTGAAGGATAACAGCAGTGAGATATCCTATGATAAATTTATCGATATGGTGGATAAGGACCAGGTTAAAGAAGTAACGATCCAGTCCAGTACATTGACGATCGTACCCAAGAAAAAGAATTCCAAGTACGAGGATATGAGCTATTACACCACGAAGACCGAAGACAGCACAGCACTTACCAAGAGACTGGAAGGAAAGGGAATCAAGTTTGAGACCGATCCGCCGGATGTTTTTGGTGAGTTTGTTGCGATGATCCTGAGCGTGGTTCTGCCGACACTGCTTCTGTTCGGACTTCTGATGTTCTCCATGCGCCGCATGAACAAAGGCGGCGGGATCATGGGCATGGGCGTAGGCAAGAGCAAAGCCAAGGCCTATGTGCAGCAGGAAACGGGAGTTTCCTTTAAGGATGTGGCAGGTCAGGATGAAGCCAAGGAATCACTCCAGGAAGTTGTGGATTTTCTTCACAACCCCGGAAAATACACAGCCATCGGAGCCAAGCTGCCTAAGGGCGCACTTCTTGTAGGCCCTCCGGGAACCGGTAAGACATTACTTGCCAAGGCAGTTGCAGGTGAAGCGCAGGTGCCGTTCTTCTCTCTTTCCGGATCAGAATTTGTGGAGATGTTTGTGGGCGTGGGTGCCTCACGTGTCCGTGACCTTTTCGAGGAAGCCAAGAAGAATGCTCCGTGTATCGTATTTATCGATGAGATCGATGCCATTGGTAAAAGCCGTGATTCCCGCTATGGCGGCGGAAATGATGAGCGTGAGCAGACATTAAACCAGCTGCTTGCGGAGATGGATGGCTTTGATACATCCAAGGGACTTCTGATCCTTGCTGCAACCAACAGACCGGAGGTTCTTGATCCGGCTCTTCTCCGTCCGGGACGTTTTGACAGACGTGTGATCGTTGACAGACCGGATCTTAAAGGAAGGGTGGATATCCTGAAGGTACATGCCAAGAACGTGCTTCTGGATGACACCGTTGATTTTGAAGCTATTGCACTTGCAACTTCCGGTGCGGTAGGTTCTGATCTTGCTAATATGATCAATGAGGCTGCGATCCTTGCAGTCAAGAAGGGACGTAAAGCTGTATCACAGAAGGACCTGGAGGAATCCGTAGAGGTAGTCCTGGTGGGAAAAGAGAAGAAGGACCGTATCTTAAGCAAACAGGAACGTCGGATCGTATCCTACCATGAAGTCGGACACGCACTGGTAAATGCACTCCAGAAGGATGCGGAGCCTGTACAGAAGATCACCATTGTACCCCGTACCATGGGAGCCCTGGGTTACGTTATGCAGGTACCTGAGGAAGAAAAATATCTTAACACCAAGAAAGAACTGGAAGCTATGCTGGTAGGCTATCTTGGCGGACGTGCTGCAGAGGAGATCGTTTTTGACACAGTCACTACAGGTGCTGCCAATGATATCGAGCAGGCTACCAAGGTGGCCAGAGCCATGATCACACAGTATGGTATGTCTGAGAAGTTCGGACTGATGGGACTTGCTACACAGGAGAACCAGTATCTCAGCGGAAGAGCAGTTTTGAACTGTGGTGATGATACCGCAACAGAGATCGATCATGAGGTGATGAAGCTTCTCCACCATTCCTATGAGGAAGCCAAGAGGATCCTTGGAAGTCACAGAACAGAGATGGATAAGATCGCGGAATATCTGATCCGCAAGGAAACCATTACAGGTAAAGAGTTCATGAAGATCCTCCGTGCAGTTCAGCAGGGCCTGGATATCCCGGAGAATCTGGATGATCTGGTACTTTCCGAGGATGAAAAAGAAGTATCCGATAAACGGGGCATTGAACTGATTGCAGAAAATAACGAGGCAGCAAAAAATACAGAATCGGTTCCGCGCAGAACTGAGATATCCGGGCAGGAACTGACAGAGAATATGCAGGCACCGGAGAAAACAGAAGAATCTGTTCAGAAAACAGATAGCGATCATGCAGAAACAGAAGAAAAGCCGGGATCACAGGCATAAAACAGATCATCATAAAACCGGGAGAAATCCCGGTTTTATTGTTACTGCAATGGTAAAACAGGAGAATAAATTATGTTCATAATCGAGGAAGAATTAAAGAAACTGCCGGCAAAACCGGGAGTTTATATCATGCATGGCGAGAAAGACGAGATCATCTATGTGGGAAAAGCCATCAGTCTGAAGAATCGTGTGCGCCAGTATTTCCAGAGCAGTCGTAATAAAGGTGCCAAGATTGAACGGATGGTTACACATATTACCAGATTTGAGTACATTATTACGGACTCTGAGCTGGAAGCCCTTGTGCTGGAGTGTAATCTTATCAAGGAGCATCGTCCAAAATATAATACCATGCTCAAAGATGACAAGAGCTATCCGTTTATTAAGGTGACAGTTCATGAGCCATACCCGAGAGTGCTTTTTGCCAGGAGAATGAAAAAGGACAAGGCAAGATATTTTGGCCCCTATACAAGCGGCGGAGCAGTAAAGGACGTGATCGAACTGGTGCGGAAACTGTATCAGGTACGCTCCTGCAACCGCAGTCTTCCGAGAGATACCGGAAAGGACCGGCCCTGTCTGTACTATCATATGAAACAGTGCAAGGCACCCTGCCAGGGGTATATCAGCCAGGAAGAATATCGAAAGAATATCAATAAGGTGATCAAATTTCTGAATGGAGATTTTCAGGACGCCATTAGTGAGCTGATGGAAAAAATGCAGAAAGCTTCGGAGGAAATGCGCTACGAAGATGCTATGGAATACCGGGATCTGATCAGCAGTATCCGGAAGATCGGGGAACGGCAGAAAATCACCGGCTACGGGCAGGAGGACAGGGACATCATTGCAGTAGCAATGGATGACAGTGAAGACCTCAGGGATCAGGATGCGGTTGTCCAGGTGTTTTTTATCCGGGATGGCAGGCTGATCGGCAGAGATCATTTTTATCTCCGTGTGGCAAAAGGCGATACAAAGGCGCAGGTCCTTTCAAGCTTTCTGAAACAGTTTTATGCGGGAACGCCATTTATCCCATCTGAGATCATGCTGCAGTGTGAGATCGAAGATGCAAATATCATAGAGGAGTGGCTGTCAGGAAGAAGAAAGCAGAAGGTACACATCCGGGTCCCGAAGAAGGGAACAAAGGAAAAGCTGGTAGAACTTGCCCTGGAAAATGCCCGTATGGTACTTGCCAAGGACAGAGAACGGATCAGGCGGGAGGAAGGACGAACCATCGGAGCTGTTCACGAGGTGGAAGAATGGCTGGGACTGAAAAATGTGGTGCGCATGGAAGCCTATGATATTTCAAATATCAGTGGCTTTGAGTCTGTGGGATCCATGGTAGTTTATGAAAAAGGTCGTCCCAAACGCAGTGATTACCGTAAGTTCAAGATCAAATGGGTACAGGGCCCCAACGATTATGCCAGCATGGAAGAAGTTCTGACCCGAAGGTTCACTCATGAGAGTAACGGCGAATTTGACAGCTTTGCAAGGCTTCCGGATCTGATCCTGATGGATGGTGGAAGAGGGCAGGTAAATATAGCTATGAAGGTGCTGAATGAGCTTGGGATAAGCATCCCGGTTTGCGGTATGGTCAAGGACGATCATCATCGGACGAGAGGCCTGTATTTCAACAATGTGGAGATCCCTATTGATACATCCGGCGAAGGCTTCCGCCTGATCACCAGGATCCAGGATGAAGCCCACCGGTTTGCCATTGAATACCATCGTTCCCTCAGGAGCAGGGAACAGGTCCATTCTATCCTGGATGATATCCCGGGGATCGGTGATACCAGGAGGAAAGCCCTTCTGCGTAAATTTAAATCTGTGGAAAATATCCGGGATGCATCGGAGGAAGAACTGGCACAGACAGAGAGCATGAATGCCAGAAGCGCCCGTCAGGTCTATGAATTTTTTCATAAATCCTGATGCTGCATTGCAGTTTCAGCAGTGATTGTGTATAATTGAAGATAAGGTGTCTCACGCCCCGGTAAAACGGCAGTGAGAATGCAAACTTTCAGCGAAAAGGAGACAAAAGTATGAAGGGTGTACAGTTGACAAAAATGGTACAGGAACTGGAGCTTAATAATCTGACTCCGGAGATCGACCTGTCAGGCATCGTGATCAAGACTGCGGAGATCAACAGACCTGCGCTTCAGCTTACCGGATATCTGGAGCATTTTGCCAATGAACGAGTTCAGATCATCGGATATGTAGAGTATACGTATCTGATGCAGCTTAATGAGGAGGAGAGACGTTTTAAATATGAACGTTTCATTTCCAGCAAGATCCCATGTGTCATTTTCAGTACCATGACCCGTCCGTCTCAGGATATGATCGATCTGGCTGTTAAATATAATGTTCCGACATTCGTGACAGAAAGAACAACTTCCAGCTTTATGGCAGAGATCATCCGCTGGCTGGGCGTGCAGCTTGCACCATGTATTTCGATTCATGGTGTGCTGGTTGATGTTTACGGCGAGGGAATCCTGATCACAGGTGAGAGCGGTATCGGTAAGAGTGAGGCAGCCCTGGAGCTGATCAAGAGAGGCCATCGTCTTGTCAGTGATGATGTTGTTGAGATCCGTAAGGTCAGTGACGTAACACTGGTGGGATCTGCACCGGATATCACACGTCACTTTATCGAACTTCGTGGTATCGGTATCATTGATGTAAAAACACTGTTCGGTGTTGAGAGCGTTAAGGATACCCAGTCTATCGATCTTGTGATCAAGCTTGAGGAGTGGGACAGAGACAAGGAATACGATCGTCTTGGACTGCATGAGGAGTATACAGAGTACCTTGGAAATAAGGTGGTATGCCATTCTCTTCCGATCCGTCCGGGCCGTAACCTGGCGATCATCGTTGAGGCAGCGGCTGTCAACCACAGACAGAAGAAGATGGGATACAATGCGGCAGAGGCTCTGTACAAGCGTGTACAGGCAAATCTTGCGAAAAAAAGAGAAAATCCGGATGACGAAGAATAAGAGAGGGTAAGAAATGAGAACATATTGTTTTGGAATCGATGTAGGTGGAACAACTGTAAAATGCGGACTTTTCCGCACGGATGGTACTCTTGTTGAGAAATGGGAGATTCCCACCCGTAAAGAAAATAATGGAGATCAGATTCTTCCTGATGTGGCAGCAGCAGTAAATGCCAAGATGGAAGAAAAGGGTATCTCCAAAGAGGATGTGGAAGGCGTCGGAATCGGTGTTCCGGGACCGGTAAACTCCAAAGGAGAAGTATCATGTGCAGTAAATCTCTACTGGGGATATAAGAACGTTGTTGGAGAGATGGAAGAACTTACAGGCCTTCATGCTGAAGCCGGAAATGACGCCAATGTAGCGGCATTGGGAGAGGCATGGAAGGGTGCTGCAGCAGGCTCCTCCGATGTGATCATGGTAACACTTGGAACAGGTGTAGGCGGTGGTATCATTGTTGACGGAAAGATCGTGACCGGACATCATGGTGCCGGCGGCGAGATCGGACATGCCAATGTGGATCATCATGAAACAGAAGCCTGCAACTGCGGAAACAGGGGCTGTCTGGAACAGTATGCTTCTGCGACCGGAATTGTCCGCATGGCAAAAAAAGAGCTTGCAGCTTCCGGTGAGAACAGTGTTCTCAGAGATGCCGGAGAGATTTCAGCAAAAGCAGTTCTGGACGCATTTAAGGAGAATGATCCGGTAGCTGTAGCAACCATGGAAAAGGTCGGAGAGCAGCTGGGTGGTGCTCTTGCCATTATTTGCTGTGTGACAGATCCGGAGACCATTGTTGTCGGCGGAGGAGTTTCCAAGGCCGGACAGCCGCTTATTGACTGTATCCGGAAATATTACAGAGAGTATGCTTTTGAATCCTGCAAGGATACTCCTATCGTGATCGCGACACTTGGCAATGATGCAGGAATCTACGGTGCAGCCAGGATGGTACTTTAACCGAACCAGGGAAGTCCCCTGCTTCAATTGCGAAAAGCAATAAGCAGGGGGTGGGACTTGCCTGAACTGATAAACTGCGAGACAGTAAGAAGTTATTAAAAGTAAAAAAAAGTGGTTTCCATAATTTCAGGAAACCACTTTTTTATATGGTGTTTATGAAAGATACGTATGCTGGAGGTCATTCATAATATTCTACCGGATCTTCGCCGGTGTCATCGCTGCCATCATCGCCACCGGTGTTGTCGTCTGTTCCGGAATTGTCAGTATCATCACCGGTATTCTCGGAACCGTCATCGGAACCGTCATCGGAACCATCATCGGAATTGTCAGTACTGTCCGGAGCTGCGCTTGGAATCGCTTCAGCTGCTGCATCGGTATCGGCGTCCGTATCTTCGTTATAATAATAGTCCTCTTCATCGTAATCGCTGCTGCCGTAGAAATGCTGATCGCAGTATTCGGTGGGAAGACTGGAGATATCAAAATACTCTGTGATAGTCGGGCATCCGGATCTGGGAAGAAGACCGGTTTCTGCGCAGACACTGGCTTTTTCCACACTGGAAGGCATATCGAAATCTCTGTCCTCCAGGCCTTCGTGGATACGGGTCATAACCTTTTTCCAGAGGTTTTTGTGGAAGTTACGGGCATCTTCCGGAATTTTTTCGTTGTTGTCATAGCCGGACCATACTGCACAGGTGTAGTACGGTGTGTAGCCTACAAACCACAGGTCATTGTAGTCCTCTGTAGTACCTGTTTTTCCGGCTACAGTCATATTGTCCAGCTGGCAGGCGGTACCGGTACCTTTTTTTACAACGTCTTCCATGGCGCTTGTAAGAAGATAAGCAGTACTGTCTTTGATCACAGATCTGGAAACGGAGGAGTTCTCGATCAGAACATTTCCGTCATGATCAAGGATCTGTGTATAATAGATCGGTTTGATATAGTTTCCGCCATTGGCAATGGCTGCATATGCAGCACAAAGCTCCACGTTCTTGACACCTTTGGTGATACCGCCAAGAGCAGTAGCCAGGTTGGCGTCACTCCAGATATTTCCGTTGGCATCTTTATCTGCCTCAGTTCCGTGAGCCAGTGTGGTGAAACCGAAATCATCCAGATATTTAAGGCCGAGAGCCGGGGTAACCTGTTCCAGACATTTAACAGCTACAACATTGATGGAATTCTGGATCGCTTTACGGATGGTGGTCTCACCGCCATAGCTTCTTGAGGCATTGTTGACAGGAGATCCGTCTGGGTATTCGTAAGGCTCATCCATAAAGGTTGTAGCAAGTGTATCGCCTTTTTCGTTTAACGCCGGTGCATAGGTGGAAACAATCTTAAAGGTAGAACCAGGCTGTCTGGTCGTATCAGTGGCACGGTTCAGGGTCAGGCTGGCTGTTTTTTCGCCACGGCCTCCGATCAGGGCTTTTACGTAACCGCTATGCTGGTCAATGACAGTCATGGAAGACTGTGGCTGTGGCGCAAAGTTTACACGCTCAGATACTACGGTGCTTCCGTCTGCTAGGATGTTGGCCTTGTACTGATCCACATACTGCTGACCTTCCTCAGGAGAATCAAAGAGAAGATCAAATTCCGGATCCTGATCGCGGAAATACAGCTGCAGCATTTCTTTGCTGTAGTTGGTCTGTTTTCCATCCGGACCTTGTACAGTCAGTGCATAATCCAGTTCATACTGAACATTGGCCGGATAGTTGTCAGGGTTCGCATATTCCTCATCAAGGATCTGCTGCATGTTGGAATCCAGGGTTGTCATGATCTTCAGACCACCGCTGTAAAGAAGATTGGTAGCCTGTGTCTTGGTATATCCTTTAATGTTCATCAGGTCGCTGATGACCTGATTGGTAACCTCATCTTCGAAATACGTGTAAACAGTACTTTCTTCTTCGGTGTTCTCAAGCTGTGCGGCCTGGATACGGGAATAAACGTCATCATTCAGTGCTGCATTATATTCATCCTGTGAGATGTAATTCTGATCCAGCATGTGATCCAGGACTTCCTTACGTCTCTTAGAGTTCGCTTTTGGATTGGTGATCGGATTGAATTTGGTAGGGTTCTGCGTGATGCCGGCAAGGGTGGCACATTCAGAAAGATTCAGATCCCATACGTCTTTGTTAAAGTATTTTTTGGAAGCGGCCTGTACACCGTAGGAACCTGCACCCAGGTTAATGGTATTCAGGTAATTCTCAAGAATCACATTTTTGTCATATTTTTTTTCAATCTGTACAGCAAGGTACTGCTCCTGGAACTTACGTGTGAAACGTTCCAGCTGTGTGGATTCGTTGGTCCAGTCAGTGAAAACATTATTCTTCAGAAGCTGCTGTGTGATGGTACTGGCACCCTCGGAAAAGTTACCGGTGGTGACCGCCTTCATTGCGGCACGTGCGATACCGCGGACATCAATACCGTTATGTTCATAAAAACGCTCATCCTCAATGGCTACCACTGCATGCTGCAGACTGACCGGGATCTGGTCCAGGGAGACCGGAAGACGGTTGGATGTAGGGGCTGAAAGCTGTCGGATCTGTGTTCCCTGGTCATCATACAGGAAGGTTGCATATCCGAGAGGTGAAATATCCACATCGTTGACGTCAGGTGCTCCGGCGATCACGCCCCGGAAGGAGCCGATACCAAGGCAGACAACCATGACGCAGACTGCGATCAGAGCTGTAAATAAAACCCGGATAAACGAAACATGTGCTCTTTTTTCCAGCATGGAAGTACGGGAGATCAGAGCATTCCGCTTCTTGGAAGTGGATCTTTTTCCGTAGTTCATAATATTCCTCCTTTATAATCCGTTTTATTATAACAAATATGGAAAGCCAAATAAAGCCTTAAAAAAAATTTCACAATTCATGATATCTTATACATTGTGCAATGAAGATAATTATTATACAATAAAGAAAACTCTGCCTGAAACAGAGGGTTTGGATACAGATAACGGAGGCGTAAACCATGCTGGAACATTATAAAACCATATACGAAGGTGGCGAAGGCGAACTTGTGGAAAAAAAATCCCGTTTTATCGCAACCGTCCGTCCTGTGGAAACTGAAGAAGAGGCCCTTGCCTTTATCGAAGAAATGAAAAAAAAATACTGGGATGCACGTCATAACTGCTATGTATATTCCGTAGGGATGAACCGGGAAGCCACCCGCTGCAGTGATGACGGAGAACCATCCGGAACAGCCGGAAGGCCTATGCTGGATGTGCTGCTGGGAGCTGGGATCTATAACGCAGCCATTGTGGTGACCAGATATTTTGGAGGTGTCCTTCTTGGGACAGGAGGGCTTGTGCGGGCATATTCCGGTGCAGTCCAGGCAGGACTGGCGGCAAGTACTGTCATTGAAAAGCATCATGGGATATCCCTTCAGGTAACGACGGATTATACAGGAATCGGAAAGATCCAGTATATCGCAGGAGAAAGAAGTCTGCCGATTCTGGATTCCGAATATACCGATAAGGTTGTCCTGAAACTTTTGGTGCCGGATGACCAGATCGAAGAGGTAAAGAAGACGATCACAGAGGGAACAAACGGAAGAGCCGGACTTGAGAAAGATGCAGAGCTGTATTTTGCAAAAGTAAACGGAGAAGTGAAGACCTTCGAAAAATAAAAAAAAAGAGAATGTCGGTATAAAAATACCCCGGGAAGAGGTCAGAGGATCTGCGTTACAGTCTGCTCTTCGCGGGGCTTTTTTATTTCAGAAAATTATGCCTGTCAGCATTTCTCCGGTTCCGGATAATCCACACCAAAGGTATCAACAGTCACGGAGCTGATCTTCTGCTCGTCAAGAGGACGGTCACTGTAGTCCGTGTCTGTCTCTGCGATAGCATTTACAACATCCATACCCTCAATGATCTGACCGAATGCAGCATAGCTTCCGTCAAGATGCGGAGCAGCCTTGTGCATGATAAAGAACTGGCTTCCGGCAGAGTTCGGATTCATGGCTCTTGCCATGGAGAGAACACCTGGTGTATGCTTCAGGTCGTTTTTGAAACGGTTCTGAGAGAACTCACCCTTGATGCTGTATCCCGGGCCACCCATACCGGTTCCGTCCGGGCATCCGCCCTGGATCATAAAGCCGTTGATGACACGGTGGAAGATCAGGCCATCATAAAAGCCTTTTTTAATAAGGCTGATGAAGTTATTTACTGTGTTTGGGGCAACTTCCGGATATAATTCCGCTTTCATTACATCGCCATTATCCATTGTGATGGTAACGATAGGATTTGCCATAGTTTTCGCACTCCTTTTCAAAAAGTATTGTATTTCGCTGTTCGCTCTATTATAATATGCAAAGAATAATTGTGCAAGAAAAAGGTGGAAAATATGGTCATAGAAACGCATGATCCTGAGGAAACATTCGAGGTCGGAAGAACGATCGGAATGAATGCGAAACCGGGACAAATCTACACACTGACAGGCGATCTCGGAGTTGGAAAAACCGTGTTTACACAGGGAGTGGCAGCAGGTCTTGGAATTACAGAACCTGTAAACAGCCCTACATTTACCATTATCCAGGAATATGAAGACGGACGTCTGCCATTTTATCATTTTGATGTATATCGTATCGGGGATCTGGAAGAGATGGAAGAGATCGGATACGATGATTATTTTTTCGGGCAGGGAATCTGTCTGATCGAATGGGCGGAGCTCATTGAGGAGATCCTGCCGGAAAAAAGGATCGAAGTTACCATTGAAAAAGATCTTGAGAAGGGTTTTGAATACAGAAAGATCACCATTGAGGAGAGAGGAGAAAAGACAGAATGAGAGTTTTGGCACTGGACAGTTCCGGAATCGTGGCATCTGTAGCCGTTGTGGAGGACGATACACTGGTAGCGGAATATACAGTTAATTACAAGAAAACACATTCCCAGACTCTTCTTCCCATGCTGGATGAGATCGTGAAGATGACAGAGCTGGATCTGAAGACTATTGACGCTATTGCGGTAGCCAAGGGACCGGGCTCTTTCACCGGACTCCGTATTGGCTCTGCTACAGCCAAGGGACTTGGACTTGCCCTTGACAAACCACTGGTCGGGATTCCGACAGTGGAGGCACTGGCCTATAATCTCTATGATGTAAACGGGCTGATCTGTCCGATCATGGATGCTAGAAGAAAGCAGGTTTATACGGGAATCTACCGTTACGAAGATCACAGGCTCATGACGGTAAAGGATCAGATGGCAGTGGGAATCGAGGAGCTTCTTTCCATGCTGAATGATATGGGAGAAGCCGTAACATTTCTCGGAGACGGAGTCCCGGTATTTAAAAATACCATCGCAGATATGCTTACTGTACCGTTTTCTTTTGCACCGGCCCATCTTTCCAGACAGAGAGCAGGTGCTGTAGGTGCACTAGGTATCCTTTATTATAAAGAAGGCAGAACCGAGACAGCGGCTGAGCACAAACCGGATTATCTCCGCGTCTCACAGGCTGAGCGGGAGCGTGCCCAGAAATTGAAAAAAGGATCAGAAGGGGAAAACGCATGATCTTAAGAGAAATGCTTGTGGATGACCTGGATCAGGTTATGGAGATCGAAGAGGAGCTTTTTTCAGTCCCCTGGACAAAAGAGGGATTTCTGACATTTCTTATGAAAGAGAATGGGATGTTTCTTGTTGTGGAAGAAAAGGACCGGATCCTGGGATATTGCGGTCTTCTTACGGTGCTGGATGAGGGGGATGTGACCAATGTGGCTGTCCGCAGAGACCGTCAGAGAGAGGGAATCGGAAATTTCCTTATGGAAAGCATGATCCGTCTGGCAGAAGAGCGTGGGATCACCATGATCCATCTGGAGGTCCGGGCAGGAAATGAGACTGCGATCCGGCTTTATGAACGTCAGGGATTTGTGCGGGATGGCCTGCGAAAGGGATACTATACAGATCCCACAGAGGATGCTGTTCTTATGACACGCACTGCAGTTTCTGAATAGGCCTACCCGGGAGAGGTACTTGTCTGTACGGGATAAGTATGCTAAACTTTGCCACAGAACAGGAAAAGAGGAAAAATATGTTAGATGTTTGTTTACTTGGCTGCGGAGGAATGATGCCGCTGCCACGCAGATGGCTTACCGCGCTGATGACCCGTTATAACGGCAGCAGTCTGATGATCGATTGCGGGGAAGGCACCCAGGTGGCCATTAAAGAAAAGGGCTGGAGCTTCAAGCCTATTGATGTGATCTGTTTTACCCATTATCATGGGGATCATATCAGCGGACTTCCGGGACTCCTTCTGACTATGGGAAATGCAGACCGCACAGAACCGCTGACTCTGGTAGGCCCAAGAGGACTGGAACGTGTGGTAAGCGCACTTCGTGTGATCGCACCGGAGCTGCCCTTTGAAATTAAATTTATCGAGATCACGAAACCGGAGGAAGTTCTGGAACTGAATGGTTACCGGATCACTGCATTTCGGGTGAACCATAATGTTACATGCTATGGATATACCCTTGAGATCCTGCGCCAGGGAAAATTTTCTCCTGACAGTGCCAGAGAGCATGAGATCCCGCTGAAATTCTGGAATCCGCTGCAGAAGGGACAGACCGTTGAGGATGAAGGAAGGATCTACACACCGGATATGGTGCTTGGTCCGCCGAGAAAAGGGATCAAGCTTACCTATACCACAGATACCAGACCGACAGAGTCTATTTTACGTAATGCAAAAGACTCCGATCTTTTTATCTGTGAGGGAATGTACGGTGAAGATGACAAGATCGAAAAGGCAAAAGGCTACAAACACATGACGTTTCGTGAAGCGGCTACTCTTGCCCGTGATGCGGAAGTGGGGGAAATGTGGCTGACCCATTACAGCCCTTCTCTGGTACGTCCGGATGATTACATGGATACAGTACGTGAGATCTTTCCGAAGGCATGGCCGGGAAAAGACGGGAAGAGTGTGGAACTGAATTTTGAAGAGGACTGAAAAAAATGAAAGATACATTAATTCTTGGTATTGAGAGCTCCTGTGATGAAACAGCAGCCTCCGTTGTAAAAAACGGAAGGACTGTCTTATCAAATGTGATTTCTTCACAGATCGAGATCCATAAACTGTATGGAGGTGTTGTACCGGAGATCGCCTCCAGAAATCATATAGAAAGGATCAATCAGGTCATCCAGGAAGCACTGGACGAGGCAAACGTCACTCTGGATGATATTGATGCTATCGGTGTAACCTATGGACCGGGGCTTGTCGGTGCACTTCTTGTAGGTGTGGCAGAAGCCAAGGCTATTGCCTATGCAAGAAACTTGCCGCTGGTAGGCGTGCATCATATAGAAGGACATGTTTCTGCCAACTATATTGAGCATCCGGATCTGGAACCGCCGTTTCTCTGTGCCATTGTATCCGGTGGACACACCCATCTTGTTATTGTGAAGGATTACGGTCAGTTTGAGATCCTGGGCCGAACCAGAGACGATGCGGCAGGAGAGGCATTTGATAAGGTTGCACGTGCCATTGGGCTCGGATATCCAGGAGGTCCGAAGATCGACAGGCTGGCAAAGGAAGGAAATCCGTATGCTATTGAGTTTCCACGTGCAAAAATCGGTGAAAATCCATATGATTTCAGCTTCAGCGGCGTGAAGTCTGCAGTTCTTAATTATTTAAACGGGGCAAAAATGAAAGGTGAGGAAGTAAACCGTGCAGATATCGCAGCATCCTTCCAGAAGGCGGTTGTTGATGTACTGGTAGAGCATACCATGCAGGCAGCAGCTGATTTTGGCATGAAAAAGGTTGCTATTGCAGGAGGTGTTGCTTCCAATGGAGCACTTCGCACTGCTATGGAAAAAGCGTGTACAGAACATGGATACAAATTTTACCGTCCGTCACCGATCTTCTGTACGGATAACGCAGCGATGATCGGAGTGGCAGCTTACTATGAATATATCAGGGGAACACGCCACAGCTGGGATCTGAATGCGGTTCCGAACCTGAAGCTTGGCGAAAGATAAAAGAATCCGGGGTAATTGATCATGGGAGAGTGCAGAAATACAGCTATTGTTCTGGCAGCAGGTCAGGGAAAGAGAATGCACAGTAAAATACAGAAGCAGTTTATAGAGCTTGACGGGATGCCGGTGCTCTGTTATTCTCTGCGCTGTTTCCAGGAAAGTCCGTTGATCAGGGATGTGATCCTGGTAATAGGGGAAGAGTATGTTTCCTGGTGCAGAGAAGAAATCGTGAAAAAATATGGTTTTACAAAGGTTTCTGCTGTAGTATCCGGCGGAAAAGAACGGTACGATTCCGTTTATGAAGGACTTTGTGCGTGTAAAGACACAGAGTATGTACTGATCCATGACGGTGCCAGACCGTTTATTGATCATGGGATCATTGAAAGAGGACTTATGGCAGCGGCACAGACAGGTGCCAGTGTTACAGGCATGCCTTCCAAGGATACAGTTAAGATCGCAGATGAGGATGGGAATGTCAGTGAAACTCCGGATCGCAGCAGTGTATGGATCGTCCAGACTCCGCAGATCTTTCAGTACTCGCTGATCTATGGCGCATATACCAGTATTCGGCAGAAGGAAATGACCGGAATCACAGATGATGCCATGGTAGCAGAACATGAGACAGGGGTGAAAATCCGCTTTTCAGAAGGTTCTTATCGCAATATCAAGATCACAACGCCGGAAGATCTGGTGGTTGCGGAGGCATTTTTGAAGGAAAACAGAGAGTAGAACCGGGTGAAAATCCCAGTAAATATGGACATATAGCAGAAATTGAAGCTATATGTCCAATTTTTTGAAAAAAATATCAAATTTGTTATTGACAGGGGGATATTTGATGATAGAATACAACATGCGCTGACAAAACAGCACAAAAAATGTTGAAAAACATTATATGGAGAGATATCGAAGTGGTCATAACGAGGCGGTCTTGAAAACCGTTTGTCCGCAAGGGCGCGTGGGTTCGAATCCCACTCTCTCCGCTTGTTAAGTACAAAATAAAAACTTTTTAAAAAAGTTAAAAAAGTACTTGACAATATAAAACATACGAGATATAATATCACCTGTCGCTGAGAACGACAGAGATGAATATCAGAACTACTTAGTAAGTAGGGCAAATTGGAGAAGTACCCAAGCTGGCCGAAGGGGCTCCCCTGGAAAGGGAGTAGGTCGTTAACGCGGCGCGAGGGTTCAAATCCCTCCTTCTCCGCTTTAATTTTTCTGGAGACTGAATACTTCAAAAAAATTAAAAAAAGTTCTTGACAAACAGTTGAGGATGAGATAAAATAAACGAGCTGTCTGAGAGACAGACACAACAAACCTTGATAACTAAACAGTGAAACACATACGATTCTCGAAAATTTCTTTACATTTAAAGAACGGTTTAAACAAACCAAAAGCAGTAAAAACGAGAGATAGCCAAACGGTTGTCTTGAGTAAAAGATTCAAACACTTTATCAGAGAGTTTGATCCTGGCTCAGGATGAACGCTGGCGGCGTGCTTAACACATGCAAGTCGAACGGGAAACCTTTTATTGAAGCTTCGGCAGATTTAGCTGGTTTCTAGTGGCGGACGGGTGAGTAACGCGTGGGTAACCTGCCTTGTACAGGGGGATAACAGTCAGAAATGACTGCTAATACCGCATAAGCGCACGGAGCTGCATGGCTCAGTGTGAAAAACTCCGGTGGTATAAGATGGACCCGCGTTGGATTAGCTAGTTGGTGAGGTAACGGCCCACCAAGGCGACGATCCATAGCCGGCCTGAGAGGGTGAACGGCCACATTGGGACTGAGACACGGCCCAGACTCCTACGGGAGGCAGCAGTGGGGAATATTGCACAATGGGGGAAACCCTGATGCAGCGACGCCGCGTGAAGGAAGAAGTATCTCGGTATGTAAACTTCTATCAGCAGGGAAGAAAATGACGGTACCTGACTAAGAAGCCCCGGCTAACTACGTGCCAGCAGCCGCGGTAATACGTAGGGGGCAAGCGTTATCCGGATTTACTGGGTGTAAAGGGAGCGTAGACGGATGGACAAGTCTGATGTGAAAGGCTGGGGCTCAACCCCGGGACTGCATTGGAAACTGCCCGTCTTGAGTGCCGGAGAGGTAAGCGGAATTCCTAGTGTAGCGGTGAAATGCGTAGATATTAGGAGGAACACCAGTGGCGAAGGCGGCTTACTGGACGGTAACTGACGTTGAGGCTCGAAAGCGTGGGGAGCAAACAGGATTAGATACCCTGGTAGTCCACGCGGTAAACGATGAATGCTAGGTGTCGGGTGACAAAGTCATTCGGTGCCGCCGCAAACGCATTAAGCATTCCACCTGGGGAGTACGTTCGCAAGAATGAAACTCAAAGGAATTGACGGGGACCCGCACAAGCGGTGGAGCATGTGGTTTAATTCGAAGCAACGCGAAGAACCTTACCAAGTCTTGACATCCCCCTGACCGGAACTTAACCGTTCCTTCCCTTCGGGGCAGGGGAGACAGGTGGTGCATGGTTGTCGTCAGCTCGTGTCGTGAGATGTTGGGTTAAGTCCCGCAACGAGCGCAACCCCTATCCTCAGTAGCCAGCATTTAAGGTGGGCACTCTGGGGAGACTGCCAGGGATAACCTGGAGGAAGGCGGGGATGACGTCAAATCATCATGCCCCTTATGATTTGGGCTACACACGTGCTACAATGGCGTAAACAAAGGGAAGCGAACCCGCGAGGGTGGGCAAATCCCAAAAATAACGTCCCAGTTCGGACTGTAGTCTGCAACCCGACTACACGAAGCTGGAATCGCTAGTAATCGCGGATCAGAATGCCGCGGTGAATACGTTCCCGGGTCTTGTACACACCGCCCGTCACACCATGGGAGTCAGTAACGCCCGAAGTCAGTGACCTAACCGCAAGGAAGGAGCTGCCGAAGGCGGGACCGATGACTGGGGTGAAGTCGTAACAAGGTAGCCGTATCGGAAGGTGCGGCTGGATCACCTCCTTTCTAAGGAAAAAGTAGAGAAGATGTGTTTTACTGTTTAGCTATCAAGCTAAGATATTTCTGGTGCTGATGCGGTTGGGGGACACACCCGTTCCCATCCCGAACACGACGGTTAAGACCCAATCGGCCGATGGTACTGCACTGGAGACGGTGTGGGAGAGCAGGTGGGCGCCAGATCAAAAAAAGAAAAACAGGAGAGATCCTGATGAAGATAGATGCTGGTTTTACCAGTGATTTAAGAAGAAAAGATATTTTCTTTTTAAATGGCTGATAAAACATCAGTCAGCATTGTACCTTGAAAACTGCATACATGAAATTTGATTAAGTTAATCAAATATCCTTAAACGCAAAGTATTAAGAAATTAATGCAAACGCAAAGATAGGAAGACATCGATTTATCTGTTATGAACAGAGTAATCAAACACATGTCGGAAGATACGTGAGTATCGGAAGACACGAGAATCAAGAGACCGCATCACCTACGCTAGGGTGATGAAGCGAAAGGTCAAGCAATAAGGGCACAGGGCGGATGCCTTGGCACTAAGAGCCGATGAAAGACGTGATAAGCTGCGAAAAGCTTCGGGGAGGAGCAAATATCCCGTGATCCGGAGATCTCTGAATGGGGAAACCCGCATGAGCAGACCTCATGCATCCATACGCCAATCCATAACGTATGGAAGGGAACCCGGGGAACTGAAACATCTAAGTACCCGGAGGAAAAGAAAGAAACATCGATTCCGTAAGTAGCGGCGAGCGAACGCGGAGGAGCCTAAACCGGTGTGCGTGCATGCCGGGGTCATGGACTGCATTTAAGATTCAGCGAAGTTAACAGAACGGTTTTGGGAAAGCCGGCCACAGAGGGTGAAAGCCCCGTACGTGAAAGCAGAGCTGACTGAGCAGGATCCGGAGTACCACGAGACACGAGGAACCTTGTGGGAAGTAAGGGGGACCACCCCCTAAGGCTAAATACTACTTAGTGACCGATAGCGCATAGTACTGTGAAGGAAAGGTGAAAAGGACCCCGGGAGGGGAGTGAAAGAGAACCTGAAACCCTGTGTCTACAAGCTGTGGGAGTACTTTATATGTACGACCGCGTACTTTTTGTAGAACGGTCCGGCGAGTTACGCTTACTGGCAAGGTTAAGTCCTCAAGGGATGGAGCCGTAGGGAAACCAAGTCTTAACAGGGCCAGAGTCAGTAGGAGTAGACCCGAAACCGGGTGATCTATCCATGTCCAGGTTGAAGCTGCCGTAAGAGGTAGTGGAGGACCGAACCCACATCCGTTGAAAAGGGTGGGGATGAGGTGTGGATAGGGGAGAAATTCCAATCGAACCCGGAGATAGCTGGTTCTCCTCGAAATAGCTTTAGGGCTAGCCTCGGTGTGAGTCTTGCGGAGGTAGAGCACTGAATTTCCTAGGGGGCGTCAAAGCCTACCGAAGAATATCAAACTCCGAATGCCGTGTAGATATCACCGGGAGTCAGACTGCACGAGATAAGTTGGGCGGTCAAAAGGGAAAGAGCCCAGACCTACAGTTAAGGTCCCAAAGTGCGCGTTAAGTGGAAAAGGATGTGGGATTTCGAAGACAACCAGGATGTTGGCTCAGAAGCAGCCATACATTCAAAGAGTGCGTAATAGCTCACTGGTCGAGAGGTCCTGCGCCGAAAATGTCCGGGGCTGAAACGCGCCACCGAAACTAAGGAATCCGTAAGGATTGGTAGAGGAGCATTGCATATGGGAAGAAGCAGTACCGTAAGGAGCTGTGGACTATATGGAAGAGAGAATGCCGGAATGAGTAGCGAGATAGAGGTGGGAATCCTCTAGGCCGAATATCCAAGGTTTCCAGGGTAAAGCTGATCTGCCCTGGGTGAGTCGGGACCTAAGGTGAGGGCGAGAGCCGTAGCCGATGGACAACAGGTTGATATTCCTGTACTGCAGTATAACAGAACTGTGGGGACACGTAAGGAGAGCGGGAGCCGGGAATGGAAAGCCCGGTACAAGCGAGGTACCAGTACGGTAGGAAAATCCGCCGTGCAATGGGAAGACGTGATGTGGAGCGAAATATAGTAGCGAAGCCCGTGAGCCATGCGTCAAGAAAAGCCGCTATTGTTTATACTGTACCCGTACCGTAAACCGACACAGGTGGATGAGGAGAGAATCCTAAGGCCGGCGGAAGAAGTATTGCCAAGGAACTCGGCAAAATGGCCCCGTAACTTAGGGAGAAGGGGTGCCTGCGAGAGCAGGCCGCAGAGAATAGGCTCAAGCAACTGTTTAGCAAAAACACAGGTCTATGCGAAACCGAAAGGTGAGGTATATGGGCTGACGCCTGCCCGGTGCTGGAAGGTTAAGAGGAGAGGTTAGCAGCAATGCGAAGCTTTGAATTTAAGCCCCAGTAAACGGCGGCCGTAACTATAACGGTCCTAAGGTAGCGAAATTCCTTGTCGGGTAAGTTCCGACCCGCACGAAAGGCGTAATGATTTGAGCGCTGTCTCGGCAATACATCCGGTGAAATTGAAGTGCCAGTGAAGATGCTGGCTACCCGCGCCAGGACGGAAAGACCCCATGGAGCTTTACTCCAGTTTGGCACTGGGGTCCGGTGTTGCATGTACAGGATAGGTGGGAGGCTGAGAAACGGTAACGTCAGTTGCCGCGGAGCCGCTGTTGGGATACCACCCTTGTGATATTGGGCTTCTAACCAGCCGCCGTAATCCGGCGGTGGGACAATGCCAGGCGGGGAGTTTGACTGGGGCGGTCGCCTCCGAAAGGGTATCGGAGGCGCCCAAAGGTTCCCTCAGAATGGACGGAAACCATTCGAAGAGTGCAAAGGCAGAAGGGAGCTTGACTGCGACACCGACGGGTGGAGCAGGTACGAAAGTAGGGCTTAGTGATCCGGTGGTATTAAGTGGGAATGCCATCGCTCAACGGATAAAAGCTACCCTGGGGATAACAGGCTTATCACTCCCAAGAGTTCACATCGACGGAGTGGTTTGGCACCTCGATGTCGGCTCATCGCATCCTGGGGCTGTAGTAGGTCCCAAGGGTTGGGCTGTTCGCCCATTAAAGCGGTACGCGAGCTGGGTTCAGAACGTCGTGAGACAGTTCGGTCCCTATCCGGCGTGGGCGCAGGATATCTGAGAGGAGCTGTCCTTAGTACGAGAGGACCGGGATGGACGGACCGCTGGTGGACCGGTTGGCTTGCCAAAGCCATGGCCGGGTAGCCAAGTCCGGAAGGGATAAACGCTGAAGGCATCTAAGCGTGAAGCCCCCTCAAGATGAGATATCCCATTCTTAGTGAAGTAAACCCCCTTGAAGACGACGAGGTAGATAGGGCAGAGGTGGAAGTGTGGTAACACATGGAGCTGACTGTTACTAATCGGGTGAGGGCTTGACCAAGAAACGCAGGTTAAGAATTGATTCAAGAAGTTTGATTAACGATCAACAAAGCATGTATGTAGTTTTTAAGGTACAAACCTTAATAAGTATTCCTCCTTAGCTCAGTCGGTAGAGCATGCGGCTGTTAACCGCAGTGTCGTTGGTTCGAGTCCAACAGGGGGAGCATGGTGCCATAGCCAAGTGGTAAGGCAAAGGTCTGCAACACCTCTATCCCCGGTTCAAATCCGGGTGGCACCTCTCAGAAAGCCCTGGAAGAATAAATTTCCAGGGCTTATTAATTGTTATTTGACAAAATAAAAGAGCTGACAGCAGAAGCAAAAAAGCTCGCTGATTCCATAAGAAAATAATCAAACTTAATACACATATTCAATAAAAAAAGCAGAACCCTGCACAACCAGGCAGAGTTTTGCTTTTTTGTCAATTATTGTGAAAATAGATCAATGAAGCAGGATCCGCAGAAGCTTTTTCTGGTTCAGCTGCCAGATCAGCGGCAGAATCTGCAGAAGGTTTCTGAAGATCCATTCGGTAAAGATATAAGATCCCACCGAAGAAACCGGGAATCAGTCCGGCGTATCCACCGGCACATAAGATCACAATCAGCTTCACCATCAGTTCTGTCTGAAGTCCCAGACAAACAAGTAATCCGGCAAGAATTCCGGCTACACTCCATCCAGATGTCAAAAGTGTAAGAAAAACAGCTGGCGCAGGGGCCTTTTTTTTATTTTGATCTAAGTGATTCCATAGTGTTTTATACATAATCCATTCCTCCTGTTTTGATGGAATTATACTTCTGCTGTTGTCAGCAACAGTCAGCCATAATATTGATTTCCTTTATCTGTATCTGTCTGTATTATAGAAAAGAAATGTAAAATACAAATGCGCAGGAATGAAAAATTTTTGTAAAATATAAGTAGAAATTGCATTTTGAATTAAGAACCGATATACTTATAAATATAGTTATTGATAATATTCGATCACAGCCGAAAACATTTTTCTATAGCTGTGATACGTGAGTGAGAGAATTAAAAGGGGGCAGATAAAAGCCCCCTGAAATCATATAGAGAGCAAAGAGGAGGGGTGGAAATGGAGCATACGGAAGATTATGTGAAGCTGGAGAATGTATCCAAAATATATGGCTCAAAAGAAGTGAAGATCATAGCAGTGGATGAGATCAGCTTCCGGATAAAAAAAGGAGAATTTGTGGTTGTGGTAGGACCCAGCGGTGCCGGAAAGACGACGGTGCTGAATATCCTGGGCGGAATGGATAAGGCCACATCCGGCAATGTCTGGATCGATGGAAAAAATATCGCAAAATATACAGACCGGCAGCTGACCGGATACCGGCGGAGGGATATTGGATTTGTATTCCAGTTTTATAATCTGGTGCCAAATCTGACTGCATTGGAGAATGTGGAGCTTGCTCTTCAGATCTGTAAGGATCCTCTGGATGCCAGGACAGTTCTGGAGGAAGTGGGTCTGAAGGAGAGACTGACTAATTTTCCGGCACAGTTATCCGGCGGTGAGCAGCAGAGAGTTTCCATAGCCAGAGCTCTGGCGAAGAATCCAAAGCTTCTGCTCTGTGATGAACCTACAGGAGCGTTGGATTATCAGACCGGCAAGGCAATCCTGAAGCTCCTTCAGGATACCAGCAGGGAACGGGGCATGACGGTTATTGTCATTACTCACAACTCTGCACTGACACCTATGGCCGACCGTGTGATCAAGATCAAAAACGGCAAGGTTTCCAGGATGACCGAAAATGCACATCCCACACCAGTGGAAGAGATTGAATGGTAGGTGACGGAATGAAAGCATTGCACAAAGATTTCTGGATGGAGATCCGGAAAAGCAAAGCACGTTTTATCTCGATCTTTCTGATCGTGGCACTGGGCGTTGCATTTTTTTCCGGGATCCAGGCGTCTTCTCCGGATATGAGATATTCCGGAGATGCCTATTATGAAGCAGCAAAGCTGATGGACCTGAAGATCCAGGGAACACTGGGACTGACTGAGCGTGATGTAAAAGCGGTATCAGACATTGACGGTGTGGAATTGGCTGAGGGCGGTTACTCTACGGATGTTATGAGTGGAGAGGACGATGCCAGGAAGGTTCTTCATCTGGAATCCATCAGCAGCAATTTTAATCTGCTCACAGCAGATGAAGGAAGGATACCGAAAAAAAGCGGCGAGATTTTTCTGGACAAGCCATTTGCAAAGAATCGGGGGTATAAAATCGGGGATACCATATCCGTCAGGGAGGATGGAGACAGTGAGCTTCTGAAAAAAACAACCTATACAGTTGTGGGAATCGGAAGCAGCCCTCTTTATATTTCGTTTAACAGAGGAAATACGACTCTTGGATCCGGTGAGGTCAGCGGCTTCGGATACATTCTTCCTGAGGATTTTGAACAGGAAGCTTTTACCCAGATCTATGTTATGGTTCATGAATCCGGGGATGTGATCAGCTATACCGATGCCTATGACAATCTTATCAGGAAAATACAGAAGCGTGTGGAAGGCATCGAAAAAGAACAGTGCAGACTGCGCTATGATGAGATCGTCGCAGAAGCCAATGAAAAACTGGATGATGCCAGAAAAGAGCTTGAGGACGGAAAGAAGGAATCAGAGGAAAAACTTAGCGACGCGAAGAAAAAGCTGGATGATGGGCAGAAGAAGTATGATGATGGAAAAAAAGAGTACGAAGATGGAAAACAGCAGCTCAGCGATGCAAAAAAAGAACTGACCGACGGAAAACAGCAGCTTGCTGACGGAAGAAAGCAGATCGAAGATGGATGGTCTCAGCTTAACAGCGCAAAACAGCAGGTGGAAGACGGTCTGTCCCAGTTAAATGCTGCCAGATCCCAGCTTGCCGACTCCGAAGCACAGATAAATGGGAAGCAGTCAGAGCTGACTGCCGGATATGAACAGCTGACTGCCGCAAAACAGCAGGTAAGTGACGGTGAGGCTCAGCTCCGGGAAGCGGAGAAAACCCTGGAAAGCAAACAGGCTGAGCTTGACAGTGGAAGAGAACAGCTGGAAACGGGAAAGAATACGATCAAAGAAACAAAGGCTGCTCTCACCAGTCAGAAAGAACAGTGTGAGGCAGGACTTGTACAGGTTTCCGAGGGCGAATCCCAGATCAGTTCCGTTGAAGAAGCCCTTTCCGGGCAGCAGGCACAGCTGGATGAACTGACCAGTCAGAAAGAGGCATTAAGCAGTCAGGCGGCGGAGCTGCAGGCGCAGTATGACGCCGGTGCGGAAGCAGGAAAAACTGAGGAAGAGCTGGCGGAGCTTTTCACACAGATTCAGACATTAAATGGTCAGATCAGTGCAATGGAAGAACAGATAAATGCCGGTCAGGCACAGATCGACGGGGCGCGGTCAGAGCTTACTGCAAAAAAATCAGAGCTGGCCCAGACAAGAGCTGAACTGGAGAGCAGCCTAGGTCAGATCAATGAGGGCTTCAGCCAGATCAAAGAACAGGAAGAAACACTTTCCGGGACAGAGGCACAGCTGAACAAAGGCCAGGAAGAACTGGATAAAGGGAAAAAAGAGCTGGAAACAAAGAAAGCAGAGCTTTCAGCGGCAAAAGAAGAAATTGCGGCAAACCAGGCAACTCTGGATGATGGCCAGAATCAGCTGGATTCGGCCAGAGTCCAGCTCAGCTCCGGGAGGCAGCAGCTGGAGGAAAAACAGGCCCAGTTAAATGCCGGTCAGGCAGAAATCCAGGCCAACACAGAAAAGCTTACCAGCAGTCAGGCTGAACTGGATGCAAATGAACAGAAACTCCTGGACGGAGAAAAGGAAATCCAAGAAAACGAACAGAAATTAAAAGATGCAAAAAAAGATCTGGAGGACGCAAAAAAGAAGCTTTCCGATGGAAAGAAAGAATATCAGGATGGCAAAAAAGAGGCCGATGAAAAAATTGCGGAAGCCCAGCAGAAGATCGAGGATGCCCAGAAAGAGGTGGATGATATTGAAACACCGGAGTGGATCATCACAGATCGTAATGACCTTCCGGAATATTCGGATTTTGGTGATAACGCAGAGCGGCTGAAAAACATCGGAAAGGTTTTCCCGATGATATTCTTCCTTGTAGCGGCTCTGATCAGTCTTACCACGATGACACGAATGGTGGAGGAACAGCGAACCCAGATCGGAACCATGAAAGCGCTGGGCTACGGAAAAGCATCCATTGCATCCAAGTATCTCAGCTACGCATTTCTGGCTACAGCAGGCGGAAGCGTTGCAGGAGTACTTTTCGGAGAAAAGGTTCTTCCGTATATCATTATCCAGGCCTATGGGATCATGTACTGGAATATTGGCGATCACATGCAACTGGATTATGAGTTACAATATGCACTGATCGCTTCCGGAGCAGCGGTGATCTGTACTATGGGCGCTACACTGTTTTCCTGTGCAAGAACCCTGGCAGAAACACCGGCATCTCTGATGCGTCCGCCTGCACCGAAAGAGGGAAAACGGATCCTTATTGAACGGATCAGCTTTATCTGGAAGCATCTGAGCTTTTCCTGGAAATCGTCCATGCGAAACCTTTTCCGTTATAAAAAACGTCTTTTTATGACCATTTTCGGAATTGCAGGAAGCATGGGACTGATGCTTGTAGGATTCGGACTTTATGACTCCATTATGGATATTGCGATTCTTCAGTATGATCAGATCCAGCATTACGATGCCATGGTGATCAATGATGAGGATGCCACAGACAGCCAGGAAAAGGATCTTCTAAAATTCCTGGACAAAAACAGCGAGATCGATCACTATACCCGTGTGCAACTCACCAAGATGACGGCACCAAAAGAAAAGGGAAGTGTCAGTATCTATGTGTATGTTCCGGAAAATACGGAAAATTTTAAAGAGGATGTAACGTTACGTGACAGAAAGTCCCACGAGCAGTATGAGCTTACCGACGACGGAGCCGTGATCTGTGAAAAAACAGCTTCACTTATCGGTGTGAAAACAGGAGACGAGATCACCCTGGAGAAAGATAACAGAAAGTATAAAGTAAAGATCACTGCTGTCACAGAGAACTATATGGGACACTACGTTTACATGACCCCATCCTGCTATGAAAAAACATTCGAAGAGAAACCGGAGTATTCAAGTACAGTATATACTATGAAAGAGGATGCAGAGAGTGATCTGGAAACTCTTGGAAATGCGATCCTGAAATATCCGGCGGCTTTAAGTATCAGCTATACAAGCAGCACGGCAGGTCAGGTAGAGCGAATGCTGGGATCCCTCGGAGCGGTGATCTGGGTCCTGATCATTTCGGCCGGAATGCTGGCATTTGTGGTACTGTATAATCTGAACAACATCAATATCACAGAGCGTCAGAGAGAGCTTGCAACATTGAAGGTCCTGGGATTTTATGATGGCGAGGTTTCCCAGTATGTATTCCGGGAAAATATCCTGCTGTCCTTCATAGGAATCCTGGCAGGCGCAGTGTTCGGAATCTTCCTCCATCGGTATGTGATCACAACCGTTGAGGTAGATGCGGTGATGTTCGGAAGAAATATCAAGCCAATAAGCTTTGTTTACAGTGGAATCATTACCTTCGGATTCTCCATGTTTGTAAATATGGTGATGCATTTTAAGCTGAAAAAGATCAATATGGTAGAGTCACTGAAAAGCGTAGAATAAAATAATAAAAAATAAGAAAGCGAAAAATTAATTACCGGAGAGGTAAAAGGATAAGGAGACGAGCATGAAAAAAGTATTATACGAGGAATTACTTCCGGAAGAATGTGTACAGAGGATAAAGGAGATGCCGGTTGCCTATCTGCCACTTGGCACACTGGAATGGCATGGGCCGCATATGCCTCTTGGAGCTGATGGAATCCAGTCAAAAGAACTGTTTGTCCGGGTGGCAGAAAAGGTCGGCGGTGTTGTGCTTCCGATGCTGTTCATGGGACCTGACCGTTTATTTGATGATCGTGGAACTGTATTTTATGGAATGGATATCAATACAGAGGGTGCATTGAATACCTATTATGCCCAACAGATGAAAGGCAGTGCCTACTGGATGGAAAAGGGACTGTTTCAGGATCTGCTGCGCAGTATTTTTGCTCAGCTTTCCAGAGCAGGAGTCCGTATCGTTGTGGGACATGGACACGGTCCGTCGACAAATGTATTTCAGGAAATGAAGGAAGAGGCAGAAGAAAAATACGGACTGTGCATTATGACAGCATGGACCTATGCGGATGATGAGAGACTGAAATATCAGAATGATCATGCCGGAGCAAATGAGACCTCTATTGTAATGGCTGTTCGGCCGGAGCTGGTTGACTTTGGACAGGTAAAAGAAGATGAGAGTAATCTGATCGGTATTGCAGGACGTCATCCGGTCAGAGAATCATCGGAAGCATTCGGAAATGAAATTCTGGAATATACAATGAAAACACTGATCTCAGGCATTGAAAAGGAGTACAAAACAATAAAAGAAAGATAGATACCTGTCTTGACAAAAAAAGAAAATTTCATTATAGTAGGAACATGGCAAAGGCGTTGAATAAGAGGAGTATGCAGATCTACGCTGACAGAGAGAAATGCACAGACGCAAGAGAAGCGCAGGCTGAAAGGCATTTTCAGATGGAAGACTGCAGAAGGTAGCTTAGGAGCCGGGAAACTGAAAGCAGAAATGCAGAACAGATGCTGCTGTGTAGGTTTTCACGTACCCCGCGTTAAGGGACAAGAGATAGACGGGAATAACAGATGTTTTTTCCGGATAATGAAGGTGGTACCGCGAGAATGATCGCCCTTCGCACATTAGTTATTGGCTTTTGTGTGGAGGGCGTGTTTTTTTCTTGCAGAAAACAGGAGCATTTTAAGGTTCCTATAATCAGAAAGATTCAGGAGGAAAACATGAGCAAAGAACTTGCAAAGACTTATGATCCTAAGGGCATTGAGGATCGTCTGTACAAAAAATGGATGGATAACGGATACTTCCATGCAAAAGTTAATCCGGACAAAAAACCTTTTACAATTGTAATGCCGCCGCCCAATGTAACCGGACAGCTGCATATGGGACATGCACTGGATGAGACCATGCAGGATATCCTGATCCGTTTCAAAAGAATGCAGGGCTATGAGGCACTCTGGCAGCCGGGAACTGACCATGCAGCCATTGCTACAGAGGTTAAGGTAACAGAGAAGCTTCGTAAGGAAGGGATTGATAAGAACGAGATCGGCCGTGACGAATTTATGAAACATGCCTGGGCATGGAAAGAGGAGTACGGCGGAAAGATCATCAATCAGCTGAAAAAGCTGGGAGCATCTGCAGACTGGGAGCGTGAGCGCTTTACCATGGATGAGGGCTGTTCCAAGGCTGTTCAGGAAGTATTTATCCGTCTTTATGAGAAAGGATATATCTACAAAGGCTCCAGAATCATCAACTGGTGTCCTGTGTGCCAGACCTCTATTTCTGATGCAGAGGTTGTGCATGAGGACCAGGACGGATTTTTCTGGCACATCAATTATCCCATCGTAGGTGAGGAGGGCCGTTTCGTTGAGATCGCGACCACTCGTCCGGAGACACTTCTCGGCGATACAGCAGTTGCTGTAAACCCGGAGGATGAAAGATATAAAGACCTTGTAGGAAAGATGCTGAAGCTTCCTCTTACAGACAGAGAGATCCCGGTTATTGCCGATGAGTATGTTGACAAGGAATTCGGAACAGGCTGCGTTAAGATCACACCGGCACACGACCCCAACGACTTTGAGGTTGGACGCCGTCATGATCTTGAGGAGATCAACATCTTAAATGATGATGCCACCATCAACAGCCTTGGCGGAAAATATGCAGGTATGGACCGCTACGAGGCACGTAAGGCCATGGTAGAAGACCTGAAGGAGCAGGGACTTCTTGTAAAAGTCGTTCCGCACAGCCACAGTGTTGGTACTCATGACCGATGCGGTACAACGGTAGAGCCGATGATCAAACCACAGTGGTTTGTAAAAATGGACGAAATGGCAAAAGCTGCTATCAAGACTCTGGACGAAGGAAACCTTCAGTTTGTTCCGGCACGTTTTGACAAGACTTACCTGCACTGGCTGGAGAATATCCGTGACTGGTGTATTTCCCGTCAGCTCTGGTGGGGACACAGAATTCCGGCTTATTACTGCGATGAATGCGGTGAGATGGTTGTTGCAAGAGAAATGCCTGAGAAATGCCCGAAATGCGGATGCACACATATGCATCAGGATGAGGACACTCTGGATACCTGGTTCAGTTCCGCACTTTGGCCGTTTTCCACACTTGGATGGCCGGACAAGACACCGGAGCTTGAGTACTTCTATCCTACAGATGTTTTGGTAACCGGATATGATATCATCTTCTTCTGGGTTATCCGTATGGTATTCTCCGCACTGGAGCAGACCGGTGAGACACCGTTCCACCATGTTCTGATCCACGGACTGGTACGTGATTCCCAGGGACGTAAGATGAGTAAATCTCTTGGAAACGGTATCGATCCGCTGGAAGTTATCGACAAATACGGCGCAGATGCCCTTCGTCTTACACTGATGACAGGTAACGCACCTGGAAATGATATGCGTTTCTACTGGGAGCGTGTAGAATCCAGCCGTAACTTTGCAAATAAGATCTGGAATGCTTCCCGTTTCATTATGATGAACCTGGAGGGCAAGACAGTAACAGAGCCGGGAGACCTGAACGCATTGTGCAACGAGGATAAATGGATCCTTTCCAGACTGAACACAGTGATCCGTGATGTTACTGAGAATATGGATAAATATGAGCTTGGAATTGCCGTACAGAAGGTCTATGATTTCCTGTGGGATGAGCTCTGTGACTGGTATATCGAGATGGCAAAGGTAAGACTGTGGAAGGCAGAGGAAAACCCGGCAGCAGCAAACGATGCACTGTGGACACTTCGCACTGCGCTGACACAGGGACTGAAGCTTCTTCATCCGTTCATGCCATTTATCACAGAGGAGATCTACTGCACACTGCTTCCGGATGAAGAGTCCATCATGATCTCTGACTGGCCGGTATACAGAGACGAGATGAATTTTGCAGATGCTGAGAAAGCAGTTTCAAGCTTCCAGGAGGTTGTACGTGGAATCCGTAATACCAGAAACGAGATGAACGTACCGCAGAACAGAAAGACCAATATCTACATCGTAGGCAAAGATGCAGAGTGCTGTGCCCATTTTGAGTCCTGCAAGAAGTCCTTTACAAACCTTGCGTTTGCAAAAGAGATCCACGTACAGCAGGATAAGAACGGAATCGGTGAGGATGCGGTATCCATCGTTGTGGCAGACGGTGTAGTATATCTGCCGCTGGAGGATCTGATCGACCGTGAAAAGGAGATCGAACGTCTCACAAAAGAGCAGGAGCGTCTCACAAAAGAGATCGCACGCTGCGAGGGAATGCTGAACAATCCGAATTTTGTGAACAAGGCACCAGCATCCAAGGTAGAGGCAGAGAAGGAGAAACTTGAGAAATACAAAGAGATGAAAGAGAAAGTGAACCTGCAGTTAACACAGATGGTGAAATAACGAAGGAGTGTTTTAATGAAGTGGTGTAACTTTTTCAATAAGATTTCGCTGATACTTCAGGCTCTGGGCTGTGCAGTCCTGTACTTTGTGATCGAGGCCATATGCAGGCACTCGTTCACAGAGGCGTGGACCTACATGACCACAAGGCCACTTGTATTTGCTTATAATGCGGCGTTTATCTTTACGACGATGCTGATTGTTTATCTCTTCCGAAAGAGAATTTTCTGGCGTATATTTGTGGGCAGCTTATGGCTGTTTCTGGGAATAGTAAACGGTGTGCTTCTTCTCAACCGTGTCACACCGTTTACAGGACCGGATGTGAAGAATCTGACAGATGGACTCAGTATTGCAAAAAAATATCTGACCCGTACCCAGATGACCATAGGTGCAGTTCTTCTGGGGATTGCAGTTCTGATTCTTCTGATCATCCTGATAAGATCGCCGAAGTACAGAGGCAAGCTGAAATATAAGGTAAATATTCCGCTGGTCCTGGTCGGGGTTCTTGCATTTGGAGGAATCACACAGCTTGCTCTGGAAAAAAGAGTTCTTTCCAATTATTTTGGAAACATTGCCATAGCTTATGAGGATTACGGATATCCCTACTGTCTGGCAACGACGATCTTTAATACCGGAATCAGTGCTCCGAGAGACTATTCCGAGAGTGAGATCAAAAGGATCGAGAAGTCGGAAGAAAATCTTCCGGAAACGAAAGAAGGCAGTCATCCGAATATTCTGTTTTTGCAGCTGGAGTCCTTTTTTGATCCTACGCTGGTAAATTATCTGGAACTGTCAGAAGATCCTATTCCGAATTTCAGAAAGCTGATGAAGGAGTATTCCTCCGGATATTATAAGGTACCTTCCGTAGGAGCCGGAACCGCAAATACCGAGTTTGAGTCCATTACCGGAATGAGCCTTCATTATTTTGGACCAGGAGAGTATCCTTACAAGAGTATCCTTAAGGAAACTACCTGTGAGAGCGCACCGTATGTTCTGAAGAATCTGGGCTATACTGCTCATGCAGTACATAACAATGAGGCGAATTTCTACGGAAGAAGAAGCATTTTTCCGAATCTGGGATTTGATACCTTCACTTCGGCAGAGTACATGAAGGATGAAAACCAGAAGAACCCGTTGGGCTGGACAAAGGACAGTGTCCTCACCGATGAGATCGTCAAGTGTCTGGATTCCACAGAAGGACCTGATTATGTATATACTATTTCCGTGCAGGGACATGGAGATTATCCTTCAGAACCGGTACTGGAAAATCCGGAGATCACAGTTTCCGGGGCACCTACTGACGAGCTGAACAATAAGTGGGAGTATTATGTAAATCAGATCCACGAGATGGATAATTTTGTCAAGGAGCTTACTGATAAGCTGGAAGATTATCCGGAGGATGTGGTGCTTGTCATGTATGGTGATCACCTTCCAACCATGGGACTGACCGTGGAGGATGTGGAGAATAAATATCTGTTCCAGACAGAGTATGTGATGTGGGATAATTTCGGACTTAAGAAAAAGAAAGAAAATCTTGCGGCATACCAGATGGCAGCAGAGGTTATGGATCGTGTAGGAATCCATGAGGGAAATGTTTTCAAGTATCACCAGGCAAGAAGAAACACCAAAAATTATCAGGTGGATCTGGAGACCCTGCAGTACGATCTTCTCTACGGAAAACAGTATACATATGACGGAGAGAATCCTTTTGAGCGGACAAAGATGCGTATGGGAATCTATGATACCACACTGGATTCGATTCAGGTTGTGTCTGAGATGGATCACACCTATTATATCCAGGGAACAAACTTTACGCCATCCAGCCAGGTCAAGATCAACGGAGAATGGTACGATACGGTTTACGTGAATCCTACCAAGCTGATCATTACCGGAAAGGAACTGGATGATTTTGACCGGCTCTCGGTAGTGCAGCGAAGCAACAGTTCCACCAGAAAGGCCATGACAAAGAGCCATGACCGGGCAGTTTATGCACTGCTTGCTGACAGCAAGTGGAAGCTTGACAGTGAAAAGAGCAGTTCTGATACAGGGCTAACGGAGGAAACGGATATAGCGTTAGAAACGGGATCCACAGAAGATTCCGGTGAAGAAAACAGTACAGACAACCAGTAAATGGCATAGAAAAAATACTCCGATACAAAAAATGTCGGATAAAATATTACGATTAGGACTGGACATCTTCCACCACTATTATATAATGGTATCGTAACGAACAGGAGGGGAGAAGCTTTTCTCCCCAAAAGTTCTTTACGAATACATTATAGATAAGTGATGGTTTTTTTTATGAATTACGAAGAAGCAGTTGCGTATATTGAAGATATACCGAGATTTACTACTAAGAACAGCCTGGACCATACCAGAGAATGCTTAAGAAGACTTGGAGATCCGCAGGAGAAATTCCGTGTGATCCATGTGGCAGGAACCAACGGAAAGGGAAGTACCTGTGCTTTTATCACATCGGTCCTTCGGGAAGCAGGATATTCCTGCGGACTTTTTACATCTCCTCATCTGGTGGAGATCAACGAGCGTTTTCAGATCAACGAGGAAGTGATCGATGACGATACCTTCCTTCGTGCTTTTGAAAAAGTTAAAAAGCTTTCCGATGAGCTGGTTGCGGAGGGAAGCTATCATCCCACCTATTTCGAGACACTCCTTCTGATGGGAATGGTGATCTTTGCAGAAGCCGGCGTGGATTATGTAACACTGGAGACCGGTCTTGGCGGACGTCTGGATGCAACCACTGCTGTGGAGAATCCGGCAGCCTGTGTGATCACATCCATCAGCCTCGATCATATGCAGTATCTTGGAAATACAGTTTCCGAGATCGCAGGAGAGAAGGCAGGGATCATGGTGCCGGGTGTTCCGGTGATCTACGATGGAAATGATTCGGATGCGGCCGGAGTGATGCGTGAGCATGCAGAGAAGCTGGGATGTCCATATTATGAGCTGAAACGGGAGGATACAGAAATCCATAAGATCACAAAGGACGGAATCAGGTTTTCTCTTAAGGACGAGACATATGGCGATACCGTATTTGATATACCGTTTATCGCTCGTTATCAGGTTATGAATGCAGCTCTTGCGGTGAAAACCATTCAGGTACTGGAAGATCAGATCCCGGTATCTCTGGAGGCGCTGAAGGCCGGTATGGCAAAAACACGCTGGCAGGGAAGGATGGAAACGGTTCTTCCGGGTGTGATCGTGGATGGCGCACATAACGAAGACGGTGTCGAGAAGTTTGTAGAGACAGCAGAACATTTCCAGAAGGAATTTCCTCTGACTCTGCTGTTTTCCGCAGTGGATGACAAGGACTATACGGATATGATCCGCACGATCTGTACCAGGATCCGTTTCCGACATGTGATCGTCACACAGGTAGGCGGATATCGTAAAGTTCCGGTAGAAGAGCTTGCGGAGATCTTCCGTGAAGACGGAGTACCGGAAGTGGAAGCAATAGAGGATGTTCCAGCAGCTTTTGAACGGGCAGTAAAGGAAAAAGGCGAGGATGGAATGCTGTTCTGTGTAGGATCCCTTTATCTGGTCGGTGAGATCAAGGCTGTGATCAGGAGGAAAAAATTATGATCGATTACGAAGAGGAACTGAAGAAATTTGAACCATGTCTGGATGTGGCAGATGTAGAAGGTGCCATTTATGACCGGGAGATCACAGATATCATGGATGTACTCCAGGAGATGCTGCGTGAGGTCAAGAGCAACAGACGTGTAAGATAAGGAGAAGTGAATGAACTGCATAAACTGTGGAGCGTTCCTGACAGATACAGATCTGGATTATTGTCCGCACTGTGGAGCCAATGTACTGATTCAGAAGAAGGTGGATTACCTTTCCAAGCTTTATTATAACCAGGGGCTGGAAAAAGCCAGCATCCGGGATCTGTCCGGGGCGATCAGCTGTCTGAAGCAGAGTCTTGCCTATGACAAACGGAATATCCGTGCAAGAAATCTTCTTGGTCTTGTATATTTTGAGACCGGTGAGGTGGTTGCCGCACTGAGTGAGTGGGTCATTAGCAAGAATATCCAGAAGAACCGAAATCTGGCTTCAGAATATATTGCCAGGCTTCAGGCAAACCAGAACAAACTGGAAACGATCAACGAAAGCATCAAGAAATATAACAATGCCCTCGCCATGTGCAGGGAAGGCCATGAGGATATGGCGGCCATCCGCCTGAAAAAGATCCTGTCCCAGAATCCCAAGCTGATCAAGGGGTATCATCTTCTTGCTCTGATCCAGATGAAGAATCAGGAGTGGAATAAGGCAAGAAGAACCCTGAAAAAAGCAGCCAGGATCGACAAGACCAATACCACCACACTTCGTTTCCTGCGTGAAGTTGACGAGCAGACGGGTGTTACCACAAAGATGGAAAAACGGCGTAAGGGCTTGTTTGGAAATGAAAAAAATGAGAATGATAATATTTCAGGAGAAATCGTTGTAAGGCCGTCGTCTTATAAAGAAAGATCAAAGATATCACTTTTCTTTACCACGGTACTTGGATTTGCGGCAGGAGCGGCAGCATTCTGGCTCCTTGTACTGCCGGCTGTGAAACAGGATATTTACAGGCAGGCCAATCAGCAGATCATACAGTACAGTGATTCTCTTTCCAGCCAGAGCGTGGAGCTTACCAAAGCTCAGGGAGAAGCTGCCCAGTCCAGTGATACGGCAGATGCAGTTGCCAGACAGGCAGAGGAAGAGCAGAAACGCAGTCAGAGCTATGAGGCTTTGTTTAATGCATATACTGCCATGCAGCAGGATGATCTGGATACAGCGGCGCTGGAACTCCAGAAGGTATATGTGGATACACTGTCAGATTCTGCAAAGGGAATCTATAATACTATCAGCGGAAAGACCGGTGTAAGCGGGACCGAGAGCGGATCTTCTGACGGAACGTCCGGTGATGACAGCAGCACAGATGGAACAGCTGGAGTTGATGCCGCAGCTTCGGATGGAGAAGATACACAGAGCTCTGACGGAGATACCGGAGAAGACAGCAGCTACAGTGACGGAGGATATGGGGATTCCTCTTACGATGGAGGCTATACAGAATAAAAAAGATCATAACTCATACAGAGGAGAAACCTCGGATAAGGGGAATGTGCGTTGGCACATTCCTCTTTTTTTACCCTTTGGTCATTAAAAATGGAATAAAAAATCAAAAATGGGGGAATGATAGAATGACATCAGGTTTTGAAAAATCCGGAACCGTGCTGACTGTACATCTTCCGGCGGAACTGGATCATCCGGCTTCTGATGAGATTCGGAGAGACTCAGACCGTATTATTGGACATAACTATATAAAAAATATGATTTTTGATTTCTCAGAGACCGTTTTTATGGACAGCTCCGGGATCGGTCTGCTGATGGGGAGGTACCGGGCACTTGGCATGAGGGGGAAATGTGTGCAGGTTATCAATGTGAACAGTCATATTGCAAAGCTTCTGCGGTTATCCGGAGTGGGAAAATATATTGAAATCTGTGGAATTGAAAAATCGGCAGGTGAACAGGAGGGTGTTTATGATGGAAAACACAAATGAAATGACGATCATTTTTGACAGCAGACCGGTAAATGAAGCACTGGCAAGAGTTGCTGTGGCTTCATTCTGTACACAGCTGAATCCTACGCTGGAGGAAATTTCGGATCTGAAGACCGCAGTATCGGAGGCAGTGACCAATTGTATCATACACGGGTATGAAGGGGAGATACATAAGATCCGGGTAGAATGTCGTCTCCGGGGGCAGGAACTTCAGGTAGATGTGACAGATCACGGAGCCGGGATCCCGGATATCAAAAAAGCCATGGAGCCTCTGTTTACCACAAAGGCGGATAAAGACCGCTCCGGTATGGGGTTTACATTCATGGAGGCGTTTATGGATGAGCTTCAGGTGGAATCGGAGGTTGGCCGTGGAACTACAGTGCACATGAAAAAGATCATCAGGAGGTAACTATGGATCGTACTCTTGTCCTCATCGGGCGTGCACACCAGGGGGATAAAGCGGCAAGAGATCTTTTGTTTGAGGAAAATACAGGACTGATATACAGTGTGGCAAAGCGTTTTCTGGGACGTGGGGTGGAGATGGAGGATCTGTTCCAGATCGGCAGCATCGGACTTCTGAAAGCAGTGGATAAGTTTGACATGTCCTATGATGTGAAATTTTCTACTTATGCAGTTCCCATGATCATCGGAGAGATCAAACGTTATCTCAGGGACGACGGGATACTGAAGGTAAGCCGTTCTCTGAAGGAAAATCACTACAGGATCTATCAGGTGAGAGAAGCACTGACGCGCCGGCTGGAGCGGGAACCTACGATGGAGGAAATGGCAGCGGAAATGGGAATTTCCATAGAAGAACTGGTAATGACTATGGAATCCGGTGCAGAGGTGGAATCTCTTCACAAAACGATCTATCAGGGTGAGGGAACGGAGATTTCTCTGATGGACAAGCTCCCGGAAAAAGAAAATCGGCAGGAAAAAGCACTGGACAGGATTTTTCTGGAAGAGATACTGGGAACTCTGGAGGCAAAGGAACGGAGGCTGATCTATATGCGGTATTTTCAGAACATGACCCAGATGGAGATTGCTCATGAGCTTGGCGTATCCCAGGTACAGGTATCCAGAATGGAAAAGAGGATCCTGCGCAGTCTGCAGGAATCCGCAGAGAAAAAATAAAGGGGAGCCATGAGAAATGCTGCTGTTTTCTCATGGCTCCTTTTTGTGGGCAGCAGATTTAGTCAGACTGCTGCTTTTTTATGAAAAAGTACATTTTTGTATTTGGAAAGTGCTCCAAGAAGGATCATACCGATCACACCGGCTGAGATAAATTCGCCGGCTCCTACTGTGAGCATCATAAACGGGATAGGAAGGTTAATGCCATATCCGTAACGAAGCACAAGAGGAACGATCACAATGTTGGAAACGATCGGCGGGATCGGGGCTGTCCATTTGCCTGTATTGCGAAGCTTGTAGGTAAAGAATGCACCAATAAGTGTGGCAATGCTTCCGAAAATGATGTCAACCGGAATCGCACCGCCAAGAAGATTGGCGATGATACATCCCACGAACAGTCCCGGGATGGCAGCCGGTGTGAAGAACGGAAGCACAGTCAGTGCCTCGGAAAACCGGATCTGAACTTCACCGAAGCTAAGTGGCGCGAATACCAGTGTCAGGACAACATATACAGCTGCTATGGCAGCTCCCTGTACCAGAAAATGAGTACCTTTGTTTTTCATGTTTTTTATTCTCCTTTAGTTTTGTTTTACGAGTGGAAGGTCACGAACACTCGGCACATTTATAGGCGGTGACCGCCGTGTAAGCCCTGTACGACCTTGGTTTTTGCGGGCTTTTGCAGCGGAATTGAGTATAGCATAAGGGGCGTGGAAATGCAAGGCACGATCCTGACTATTTGATAACCCTGGCCTGTGTGGACAGACCCTGGCTCTGAAACAGCTTTTTGTAAGAGGAAAGCCTGCTTGCCGGAACTTTTACAGTCAGTTTTTTGTAATTATTCTGACCTGCTCTTGTGAAGATATATTTACCTGAGCTTTTGGAAGTAAGGCGTCCTGTCTGTATGGTGACAGAGGTAAGGGCCTTACAGTCACAGAAAGCTTTCGTGCCGATCACAGAAACTCGGGAACCGATTTTTACAGTACGAAGACTTGTGCATCCCTGGAAGGCTCCGGCACCTATGCTTGTGATATTTCCTGAAATCGTTACCTGTTTCAGGTTTTTACAGTTTTTGAAGGCATTGGCTGCAATGGCTGTGACTTTGTAGGTTTTTCCGTTAGCTTTGACAGTGGCCGGAATCTTTGCAGTGACAGTATTGCGTGAACGCGGTCCCTTCAGTGCTACGGAAGTCCCAGTGGCGTTGACTGTGTAGATATTATAAGCATCCCGGAATGTTTTTGCAGTCTGTGGCTTTGGTGTGGCAGCAGGAGTAATCTGGAAATTTAAGGTGATGGTTCCGTAGAAATGGTTATCGCCGATGATCTTCAGAGTAGCGGTTCCTGCTTTTTTATTGTTCTGGTATGTCACATGATAATCATTGATGCCAGAGAGCTTTGCTTTTCCAAGAGTTACGGTTGGAACGGGCTTTATGTCAGAGCCTGTATAAGTATATGTTTTTTTGATCCCTGTTACAGCTGCACCGGAAATATTGCATGCGTAGCTGATATTGTTTTTCTTGGCATATGTAACTGCGTAAGAGCCGTACGGAGCATGGATCTTGCAAAAATATGCATGAGAACTGTCAGACCAGTAATAGCCGCACCACACAGCATCCATTCCAATGCTTTTAACGGTATCAGGTATGTTGATCCTGGATAGCTTGTCACAGTAGGCGAAAGCTTCTTTTCCGATCTTTGTGACCCCTTTCTGGATGTCCACCTCTTTCAGCTCAGGAAGATAAACAAAGGCCCTTTCGGAAATACTTGTGATTCCGGGTTTTATTATGACTTTTCTGATCTGGTTTTTGATAGCTTTCCAGGAGGAATCGCTGGAGAAGGAAAACCAGCCGTTTGTTGAAGAGACCGGGTACCTGTTGTTTTCCTCTGTGGAAATAGAAAGTGGTCCGTAGCCGGAGATCGTAAGGATACCATTTTTGAAATTCCAGGTTGCGTTGTCACCTGCGATATGGTAAGTTTTTTTGTCAGCTTTTCCGTTGTCGGAATTAATGGAATAAAAGTTCAGGGTGTTGGAGTTTGAAGCATAATAAACGACCTTGGAATCCTTTACCACAGGCTGACAGTCAGAAATCGGAGCAGCTGTTGTAAACTCTTTGCTGAGGCTCTTTCCTTTTCCGTCCACGAAAAGATAATGAAGGGTGCTGGAAGAGAGCGGATCGTTAGCGGAAGAGCTTTTCCTGTCATCGTCGGAAACGTATTCCTCCCAGGAAATCATAAAACGGTTGTCATTTATTTTGGTGATCTTTACGCCCGCAAAGCTTTTTCCTCCGCCTGTAAAGTTGGTAAGCTTCCTGGTAGCGGTTGCTTTTTCGGAAAAGTCAGATATTGGTGTGACGGACAGATAAAGATTATGAGGCGTGTTTTCAGATACCTTATCATATTTGGACTGATCGATGGAAGTGCCGACGCATAATACACTGTCAGAGGAAACAGCCATGCCGTCAACGCTTGCGTAGCAGGCCAGTGCCCACACAGAAGTACGTGAGCCTCCGTATGGCAAAAGTTCTATGGTGGTGCAGTCAAGTGTATTGCTGTCATATCTGGAAAGCTTTGTACATCGTGAACCCTCACTCTGCTCCAGTACGTAGAGATAAGAACCATGTGATTTGATATACTGTGCAAAGGAATGCCACAGATCGCAGGAAACGATCTTTCCTTTCATGGTTGCCTGGTCGATCTCGGCCATAAGGAAGCCCTGATGTCCCCGACCGACAGAGGAATCCACATATCCTTCGTGACCGGTAACAACATAGAGCTTGCCGTTGCTTTCTGTCATTTCCACACAGCCATAGTCAAAGGGCGTGCGGACCTCACCGCCAAAAAGCTCAGGGTTACTGGTAATTGCTGCCGCACCGGTTCGTTTCCAGTTTATATCGTAGCGGATGACGCGGATAACCTCAGCGGAATCGTTTTCCTTGTTGTTTGTCTGGCCTTCTACCAGATAATATCCGTCAGATCCGGCATAAAAGCCACCCCACAGCGGAAGCTCCATGTTGATCTTGCGTTTGCTTCTGATCTTCAGATCATTATCATAGTATTCAATGCCGATAGAATTTTTCTGGTGGAAGACCCTCATGTATCCGCCGGAAACAGGAACAAGGTCAGAGGTACGGCGTAACCTGACATTGAGATTGTCCTGTGCGGTTGGCGTAAGAGAGCCTGCCCGAGCTGTCTGCGGAAACAGGATCAGACAGAAGCAAAGACAGCAGAACAGAAATAGCAGAGATGTTAATTTTTTTAGCTTTTTCATAAGTTTCTCCTTTGTATGTGTTTTTAGATGATCTTCTGTTTAGATTATAATTCATAGGACAGAATTTACAATACAAAATCGGGAGTTATGTAACTACCGGTTCTCAGGATTTCTGTAAATTCTGTCACAAAAAACATCTTGCGGAAATACTGCCGGTGGGCAGTAACATCAGCAGGAACCTTATGGCAACAGGGGCTTTTTTCTTGACAGCTTTTTGTGATATTGATAAAATATATTTCAGTATATAGGTTAAAGGGGCGTTGGTTTTGATCTAAATCGATGTCTCTTTATTTATGTATCACACACATTATACCAGGGAGGTAGAAAGATGTTAAAAGTATGGATCGCAGGTGCCAACGGACAGATCGGACGGGCACTGAATGATGTTCTGGATCCAATGCAGATCGAGACTCTGAACACAGACCTTGATGAGCTGGATATCACAGACACAGATGAAGTGATCAACTTCGGTTCCATTAACCGTCCGGATGTGATCATCAACTGCACCGGTATCACAGATACCGATGAATGTGAGAAGAATCCGGAACATGCATATCGTGTCAACGCACTGGGAGCAAGAAACTTAAGCATCGTGGCAAGAAAATGCGGGGCAAAGATCGTCCAGCTTTCCACAGATGATGTTTTCGACGGAAAGAGCAAAAAACCGTATACAGAGTTTGACGATACCAATCCGCTGACTGTTTACGGCCGTTCCAAGAGAGCCGGAGAGAACTATGTAAAAGAGTTTACACACAAACATTTCATTATCCGAAGCAACTGGGTATACGGAAAAGGCGGAAACAATTTTGTAAACCGTGTGCTGGAGACAGCAGAAAAAGGCCAGGCACTTTCCGTTGCTTCTGATCAGTTCGGATCACCGACCAGTGCCAAGGATCTGGCAAGAATGATCCTGTATCTTATCGATACCAACGAATATGGAACTTATCACGTAACCTGCAGCGGTGTATGCAACCGCTATGAGTTTGCAACAGAGATCCTTCGCCTTGCAGGAAAGGAGATCGAACTGAGATCCGTGCCGACAGAGCAGTCAGATCTTTCTTCTGTCAGACCGCCTTATGCCGTCCTTGATAATTTTATCCTCCGTATTATTGAAGTGTACGACATGCCGGACTGGAAAGCATCATTGAAAGAATATATGGATGAAAGAACGGAGGACTAGGATGAAAGAAAAAAATATAAAAGAGAAAACACAGCAGAAAAAGAAAATGGGTCTTACCACGAAGATCTTTGTGGCGCTGATCGCAGGTGCGATACTGGGAATCATTCTCTGTTACCTGGTTCCTGACAGCAGCTTCAAGAAAGATGTGATCGTGGAGGGAATCCTTTATGTGATCGGACAGGGATTTATCCGTCTGATGAAAATGCTGGTTGTACCGCTGGTATTCTGTTCCCTTGTCTGCGGAAGTATGTCCATCGGTGATACCAAGAAGCTTGGAACCGTAGGTGTGAGAACACTGGTATTTTATCTGGCGACTACAGCTCTGGCTGTTTCTGTTGCTCTGACTGTGGGTAATCTGATCAATCCGGGTGTGGGACTCGATATGAGCTCTATTCAGTCCTCCGCTTCCTCGGTGGAGACTATGGAGGCTACCTCTCTTACAGATACTATCCTGAATATCATCCCGGACAATCCGATCAATTCCCTGGCAAGCGGAACCATGCTTCAGGTTATCGTATTTGCCCTGATCGTGGGTGTGATCCTTGCGAAAATGGGAGAGCGTGCAGAGACAGTGGCAAACTTTTTCAGCCAGTTCAATGACATCATGATGGAGATGACCATGATGATCATGGCACTTGCACCGATCGGTGTATTCTGTCTCATCAGCAGAACCTTTGCAAACATCGGTTTCAGCGCGTTTATCCCGCTGGCAAAATATATGATCGGTGTTCTCCTTGCACTGGCGATCCAGTGCTTCGGCGTATACCAGATTCTGCTGAAGATATTCACAGGACTGAATCCAATAAAATTCATCAAGAAATTTTTCCCGGTTATGGCATTTGCATTCTCAACAGCTACATCCAATGCCACAATCCCGATGTCCATTGATACTCTGTCCAAGAAAGTGGGTGTTTCCAAGAAGATTTCTTCATTTACCATTCCTCTTGGAGCTACCATCAATATGGACGGTACCTCTATCATGCAGGGTGTTGCCGTAGTATTTGCGGCACAGGCCTTCGGTATCCACTTAAGTCCGATGGATTATGTGACAGTTATCGGAACTGCAACCCTTGCTTCCGTAGGAACTGCCGGTGTACCAAGTGTTGGTCTTGTTACCCTGACCATGGTATTTAACTCTGTAGGACTTCCGGTTGAGGCAATTGGTCTGATCATGGGTATTGACCGTATCCTGGATATGACCAGAACAGCGGTTAACATTACCGGTGATGCAGTCTGCACAACCATCGTTGCACACCAGAACGGTGCGCTGGATAAAAAAGTGTTCAACGAATCAAACTAAATATCCGGTTCAGAAAAAGATCCGACCCTGTCGGGTGAGAAAAAAAACGAAAAACGGCCGTACATATCGTAAGAACGATATGTACGGCCGTTTTTTAACTGAATCAGGTAAGTCCCCTGCCTATTCCTGTTCCAGAACCCCCATGACAGAGGGCAGTTCCAGCTGCTGATAGGTGTGAAGGATCTTTTCCAGCTCAAAGATGGCAGGGGTAAGAAACTTATTCTTGTGATAGACCAGCTTGAATTTCCGGTTCCATTCCCCTGCTTCGTTGCAGAAGACCCGGACTGAACGGTGACGGATCTCATGAGGCATAAGACGGATGGACATAACAGATAGCATCTGGTTATACAGCACTGCGTTCAGCAGTGCCTGCGGACTGTTGGCTTCCCAGGCAGTTCGGATCTTCAGGTCATGGCGAAGGGTGTAATCCTCAAAAAGCTGTCTGGTACCGCTTCCATATTCCCGGACTGCAAATTTCTGGTTGTTCAGCTCCTGGACATGGATGCGTCCTCTGCGGTAAAACGGGTGCTTTTTTCCGGCGGCAAGAACCAGACAGTCGTCGATGATGGGAAGAACGACAAGATCCGGAGAATGGATCTCACCTTCTACCACGGCAGCGTCCAGCTCAGAACGCAGAAGCTTCTGCTCGATATTTTGCGTGTTGGTGACAAAGGAGTAAACGTCAAGGTCCGGTATTTTTTTCTGCAGATCCAGGATAATGGATGGGGTCAGGCACGTTCCCACAGTGAGGGTGGAGCCCAGCTTCAGAGTGGAAGACTGTCCCTGGTTCTGCATCAGCTCTTCCAGCTGCTGAAACTGGCGGATCATTTCACGGGCATGGGGAAGAAGAAGCTTTCCCCGTTCTGTGAGATAAAGCTTTTTTCCAAGACGTTCAAAGAGAAGGCCGTTATAATGAGCTTCCAGCTCCCGGATGGCCTGACTGACTGTTGGCTGGGAAAGATAAAGATGTTTGGCAGCAGCACTCATGGAGCCCTGTTCCGCAACGGCAACAAAAACAGTGAGATGACGGATGGTCATGTGGAATCTCCTTTTATTATAAATTGATATATAGGTAAAAACTATCATTTTTATAAAATAATATCATTTTTCAAATACATCTTCAAGTGGTATAGTAGGAGGTACGTGAAAACGATTTCAACAGGTGTTACTGTTCAGGAGTAAACAGTAACTTCAACATTGCAAAATACAGGGCAAAGATACCGTGGGAAAGTATCGGAATGCCAGTGAGACCAGGAGGAGGAAATATGTCAGCATTAACTGTAAGCAAAGATGAAGAAAAAAGACTGAAGGGTCAGGGATTTTTAAATAACCGGGGAACCGATGAATTTTCCGCACGGGTGATCACCGTAAACGGAAAGGTGACAGCGGCACAGCACAGATGTATGGCGGAAGCAGCGGAGAAATTCGGCAACGGAAATCTTACCTACACGACCAGACTCTCCGTGGAGATCCAGGGAATCCCATATGAAAAGATCGAAGAGTTTCAGGAATTTATTGCGAAGGAAGATCTGGAGACAGGAGGAACAGGAGCAAAGGTCCGGCCTGTAGTATCCTGCAAGGGAACCACCTGCCAGTATGGACTTCTGGATTCCTATGCAATTTCAGAAGAAATTTTCCGAAGATTCTATAAAGGCTACCGTCAGGTTGCGCTGCCGCATAAATTTAAGATCGCAGTAGGCGGATGCCCGAATAACTGTGTGAAACCAAATCTGAATGATGTGGGAATCATCGGACAGAGGATCCCACATTTTGATATTGAAGCCTGCAAAGGATGTAAGAAATGTGCTATTGAAGCAGCATGTCCGAATAAAGTTGCAAAGGTCGTTGACGGGAAACTCCACATTGATGAGGAGCTTTGCAGACACTGCGGAAGATGTGTGGGAAAATGTCCGTTTCATTCCATAGAGGATGGTACCTACGGATTCAAGATCTATATCGGCGGACGCTGGGGAAAGAAAATTTCTCATGGAAAAGCCCTGAGTAAGATTTTTACATCAGAGGAAGAGGCACTGGATGTTATTGAGAAGGCAATCCTGCTTTTTAAGGACCAGGGATTAAAGGGAGAACGTTTTGCTGAGACTATAGAACGAATTGGATTTGAAAATGCAGAAAAACAATTATTGGAAAAAAATCTTCTGGAAAGAAAAATGGAAATTTTGTCCAAATAGAGATATAAAAAAACTACCTATTATATAAGCTGTCTGAAACTGAAAAAATACAAGTAATAATATAAAATTTTTTTATCTCATTTATATAAATTTTTATTATATCATAATACTTACAAAAAACTAAGTGAAAATTCTATTTGAAATATGCAAAATAATGTGATAAAGTATTAACAATACATGAACGGAGGTAAAAAGAGTGGAAAATTACATGTATTTGGTGCCGGTGGCAGCAGTACTGGCACTTCTGTTCGCAGCATACCTTGCAGCAAAGGTCAGCAAACAGGATGCAGGAACAGACAGAATGAAGGAGATCGCAGGCGCGATCGCAGAAGGTGCCCGCGCCTTCTTAACAGCAGAGTACAAGATCCTGGTTATTTTTGTAGCCGTACTTTTTGTACTGATCGGAATCGGAGTTGGAAGCTGGGTAACAGCAATCTGCTTCGTAGTAGGTGCTCTGTTTTCAACAATCGCAGGATACTGCGGTATGACTGTTGCAACAAAGGCTAATGTAAGAACAGCAAATGCAGCAAAAGAGGGAGGAATGAACAAGGCTCTTTCCATTGCATTCTCCGGCGGTGCTGTTATGGGTATGTGTGTTGCAGGTCTTGGCGCACTGGGTGTCAGCGTTGTGTATATCATCACAAAGAACGTTGACGTACTTTCCGGATTCAGCCTTGGTGCTTCTTCCATCGCACTGTTTGCACGTGTTGGCGGTGGAATCTATACAAAGGCAGCTGACGTAGGAGCTGACCTTGTAGGTAAGGTTGAGGCAGGAATCCCGGAGGATGACCCTCGTAACCCGGCTGTTATCGCGGATAACGTAGGTGATAACGTAGGTGATGTTGCCGGTATGGGTGCAGACCTTTTTGAGTCCTATGTAGGATCTCTGGTATCTGCCCTTACACTTGGTGCGGTAGCCGGAGCAGTTTCCGGTGTTCTCTATCCGCTGGCTATTGCAGGCTGTGGACTGATCGCATCCATCATTGCAACATTCTTTGTAAAAGGTGATGATAATTCCAATCCGCAGAAAGCCCTCACAAGAGGAAGCTATGTATCTGCAGCACTTGTTATCATCGTGTCCCTGATCCTCAGCAAGACTCTCTTCGGAGACATGAAAGCAGCCATTGCTGTGATCGCAGGTCTTGTTGTCGGTGTCATCATCGGAAACATTACGGAGTATTACACATCTGCAGATTACAAACCGGTTCAGGGAATCGGCGAGCAGTCTGAGACAGGTGCAGCTACAACTATCATCAGTGGTATCGCAGTAGGTATGAAATCTACAGCATTCCCGATCCTGCTGATCTGTGTTGGCATTTTTGTAGCATACGGTGTGGATGGATTATACGGAATCGCTCTTGCAGCGGTTGGTATGCTTTCCACAACAGGAATCACAGTTGCCGTTGACGCATATGGACCTATCGCTGACAATGCCGGTGGTATTGCAGAGATGTCAGGTCTGGATGAGTCAGTTCGTGAGATCACAGATAAGCTTGACTCTGTAGGTAACACAACAGCAGCTATGGGTAAAGGTTTCGCGATCGGTTCCGCAGCCCTTACAGCACTTGCATTGTTTGTATCTTATGCGAATGCAGTAAATCTGGATGCGATCAATATCCTTGCTCCTCGTGTTACGATCGGTATCTTTATCGGTGGTATGCTTACATTCCTCTTCTCAGCATTCACAATGGAATCCGTTTCCAAGGCTGCTTATAAGATGATCGAGGAAGTAAGACGCCAGTTCCGTGAGAAACCGGGTATCATGAAGGGTACTGAGAAACCGGATTACAAATCATGCGTTGCGATCTCCACAACAGCAGCTCTTCACGAGATGATGCTTCCTGGAATCATGGCGGTCGTTGTTCCGGTTATCGTAGGTGTTGTTCTTGGCGTTGAGGCTCTTGGCGGACTTCTTTCCGGTGCTCTTGTAACAGGTGTACTGATGGCAATCTTCATGTCCAACGCAGGTGGTGCATGGGATAATGCAAAGAAATATATTGAGACAGGTCATCACGGCGGAAAAGGCAGCGAGGCGCACAAAGCAGCCGTTGTCGGCGATACAGTCGGCGATCCGTTCAAAGATACATCAGGACCTTCCATTAACATCCTGATCAAGCTCATGACTATTGTATCCCTGGTATTTGCTCCTCTGTTCTTATCCATCGGAGGACTTCTGTAAACATCATTTCAGAAAAACAGTAAACCCATATTATATAAAAAAGCTCTTTGCAGAAATCTGCAGGGAGCTTTTTTGATGCGACAGACGGTGGATCTGTACGGATATGGTATTGTGCCATACTTATGATACGGTTTACGGATTTTTTGTCCGTGCAGCCTGTTCGATCAGTGTCTGATTTACTTCATCCTCGTAGGTCCGCATCTGCACCTGCATAGGCGTGGGATCGTCGCTTAGCCGCAGCTGTCCGAAATGATTAAAGAAGATCAGTACGCCAAGGCCGATCCCGATGGAGTAGGAAATCTCCAGAATGGTAAAGCCGGAGGAGCTTTTTCCCGTGACAAGAGTGTAAAACTGGTTAAAAAGGCTGCCCATATCTACGTCATTATTAAAGGTCATAATGGAAAAAGCGGCACCGAAAAAGGAAACCAGGCATACAAAAAGGATTTTTATATACCGGAAAAGCTTCCCCTTAGCGGTGCTGATGCGGTAGGTGATGATAAAATCCGTTTCACCGATGGGAGAAATATCAATGGAGGGTTCCAGCTTCCGGATCTTTTTCAGAAGATCTGATACAGACATCACATAGCGTCCGGGCTTTTCCGCATCCAGAACAATTACAGGCATGACCCGCAGGCGATTGAGGATTTTGGGATCACTCATGGAAAGTGCAGCAATATCCTGAAGATATACATGTGGGGTGGTGACTTCAATGTTCTGATCCAGCTGCAGATAAAGAGTATCATTCATGAGAAAAACTCCTTTCCCGAAATATTATTTCTTCATTTTTGGACGGAAGAAGAGACTGGCCAGATAAGAGAAGATCAGGGCGGAGGAAACTCCGGCAGCACAGGCAGTGAAGCCTCCTGTAAAAAGCCCAAGAATGCCGTCTTCTTCAATGGCTTTTTTCATACCCTCCCATAATACATGGCCGAAACCGATCAGCGGGACGGAGGCCCCGGCACCTGCAAAATCCACCAGCGGCCGGTAGATGCCAACGGCACTTAACAGGGCGCCGCTGCATACCAGAAGTACCATCACACGGCCAGGCATCAGCTTTGTCTTGTCCAGAAGGATCTGAATCAGGGCACAGATAAGGCCGCCGAACCAGAATGCGTTAAAGTAGTCCATGCTCATACCTCCATATGCTCGATGACAACTCCGTGGGCAATACCCGGAATACTGTCACCTTCGTTAAAGCTTACTTTGGAAAGAAGCGCTCCTGTTGGTACAAAAAGGATCCGCTTCCATTCTCCGGATACAATCTTCGGAAGGATATAGGAGGCAAGGACTACAGCAGAACAGCCGCAGCCGCTTCCTCCTGCGTGAGTGTCCTGAGAAGGATCGTCATAGATCAGGATACCGCAGTCTTTATGAATGGGAGAAAGCCGGATATTTTGTTCCTCCAGAAGATCCAGGAGAATTTTCTGCCCGATGATTCCCAGATCACCAGTAAAGACGGCATCATAATCCGAAGGCGTCCGACCGAAATCCGAAAAGCTCCGTGCAATGGTATCACAGGCTGCAGGAGCCATACAGCCTCCCATGTTCATGGAATCTCTGAGACCGTAATCCATCACACGGCCGGCAGTAAGGCCGGTGATAGCAGCACAGCCTTTGCAGGAGCGCAGAGGTGCTTTTTCTCCGGGAGGAGATGTACTTAGGATACAGGCTCCGCTTCCGGTTACTGTCCAGGTGGCAGAAAACGGCCGCTGGTTCCCGTATCCCAGAGGAAAACGAAATTCTTTTTCCGCACTTGCGAAATGGCTGGAGGTGGCACATAAGACCCGTGTGCCGAATCCGGCGGTCAGAGCAAGGGAGCCGAGAGACAGCGCTTCCCCTATGGTAGAGCAGGCGCCGTAAAGTCCGTAAAAGGGAATTCCAAGTCCGGCGGAGCCGAAACAGGTGGCTGCTGTCTGAGCGAGAAGATCTCCGGCGAACATCAGATGGATATCTTCGGAGCTCAGTTTGGCTTTGCTTATGGCATGAGTGGCAGTTTCTTTCTGCAGCGTGCTTTCCGCAGATTCCCAGGTGTCACAGCCAAACATGGGATCTTCACAGACCAGGTCAAAAAGATCTCCAAGAGGACCGTCCGCCTCTTTCTGACTGACGATGGATGCGGCGCTTTCGATATACAGAGGCTGTGAAAAGGCAATGCTGGCTGCGCCAAGTCTGAGATTTTTGCTCATGATATCACCTCCAGGATCTTCAGGATATAATAGATCACACCCAGTCCCCAGGCGCTTAAGATGCCGTAGAGGATCACAGGACCTGCAATAGTAAAGATCTTGCACCCTATGCCGAAAACCTGTCCTTCTGCCCGAAACTCAATGGCGGATGCGGCCACTGAGTTGGCAAACCCGGTAATGGGAACAAGACTTCCTGCACCGCCGAATTTGCCGATCCTGGGATAAATACCAAAGCCTGTGAGAATGACGCTTAAGAGAATGAGAAGGACAGAACACCAGGTTCTGGAATCAGAAGCATCTGCACCGAGAGCCTGCGCTGTGTTGACGATAACCTGTCCGAGAAGACAGATCAGTCCGCCTGTGAGAAAAGCTTTTGCCATATTCAGCGGCAGACTGTGGGTGGGAGTAAGCTGCTTGACATATTGTTCATATTTTTTTTCGTTGATATTTTGCATATGGAAAATCCTTTCGTGAGATGGTAGAGTGACAGTAAGAATTACATCCAACCCATGGCATAATAAAACAGGGAACCCAGGATTTTTCCGGCAGCAATGGAAATTATTACCGGAGAAAGCCCCTGAGAGAGCTTCAGCCGTCTGGCAAAGACGGGAAAGACTTTTGCGATCTCTGCCAGTGCAAGGATCCAGCCGCCCAGGAAAATTCCGAAAAATACTCCGCAGACAGCCAGGAAAAAAGGTCCCAGCGGAATTCTGATCGGAAACAGGGTGACGACGGTTCCGGCAACTGTTCCCAGAAGTGTCAGATCTTCATAAAGAAAAATCTGGTCAGCTGTATGCGTGATACCTGCATAGCGGGGAACAATGGAAAGGCCGATCAGCAGTCCGGAGACACCTCCTGCAACGATGATCCCGGCACAGAAACCGATAAAGCACAGAATCAGCTGTTGAAGCATGGATAGAACCTCCTTGTAGGATTGTATGGGAATAGTATGAGAAAATATAAATTTTTTATGCGAAAATCTTAAAAAACAAGAATATCTGTACATTTACGGACAGAGATAGTATAATAAAAAGGAATATGGACAGCGGCGGACAGGCGCTGTCTTTCTCAATCAAAAGAAAAAACAGTGTCAGGAGGACGGATATGCAGGATGCTTTTTCACGTATGGAATTGCTCGTTGGAAATACAGGTGTAAAAAAACTCAGCAGGGCGAAAATTGCAGTATTCGGTCTTGGCGGAGCTGGATCACAGGTGGCAGAGTCACTTGCGCGCTGTGGTGTGGGGAGTCTGACACTGATCGATCATGAAAAGATCACATTGACGAATATCGGAAGCCAGGTGCTGGCACTTCATTCTACTCTGGGGATGAGCAAGGTAGAGGCGGCCAAGAAGAGAATCCGGGATATTGATGAGAATATTTTGGTGCATACCTACGAAACCTTTTATAATGAGGAGACTGCGGGAATGTTTGAGCTGCGTTCCTTTGATTATATTGTGGATACAATGGGAACACTGTCGTCAAAACTGCTTCTGATCAGCAGAGCAAGGGAAGGACGTGTGCCTGTGATCTCCTGCCTGGACATCGGGGATAAGATAGACCCGTCCAGACTTGAGATTGCGGATATCAGCAGAACCACGGCATGTCCGGCAGCCAGGATCATAAAAAAAGAACTGCGTAAACAGGGAATACGTAAACTCAAAGTACTGTATTCCAGAGAACAACCGGCAAAAGAAAAGCTTTTCAGACGGAGCAGAACTATGGTGAAGAAGCCTGCCAAAGGAAATATTTCCTTTGTGACAGGGACTGCGGGATATCTGCTGGCGGGAGAAGTTGTGCGGGATATACTGTCAGCCGGAAACATTTCACACAGCTGACAGCAAATGAGAAATTGAGCGCAGATCACGGACAGATCCAGTTCATGAGCATGAGTCAAGGCGGAACAGTAATGTCTGCTTTACAGAAATAAAACAGAAAGACTGAGGAAACAAAAAGTGAATTCAGAAATCATAAAAAAGTTCTGCGATCTTCTTGGAGAAGAACGCGTTTTTACAGGCGAAGCAATGAGCCGTCATACAACTTTTAAGATCGGAGGTCCGGCGGATTATTTTCTGATGCCGGATAAAGGCACAGATGTGGGACGTATCGTAAAA